>CAYUKK010000139.1:0-19281 GCA_964445305.1 uncultured Eubacteriales bacterium | reverse complement strand
TATGCTTACGGCATCGCTCTTGATAGCGCCGGATCTGTTTATATAACTGGCTATACCTACTCTCCTTCAGGCTTTCCCCTGGTGGCCGGCCCTCAACTCCGCTTCGGCGGAGGGGATGTGGACGCTTATGTGGCCAAAATTGACCCGGCCACGTCAAGACTCGTCTACTGCGGGTTTATCGGCGGCGCCGGTAAAGATTTCGCTTACGATATCGCCGTCGACGAAACAGGCAATGCCTATGTTGTCGGTTATACCGGCTCAACCGAGGCATCTTTTCCCGTGCTCAAAGGCCCGGACCTCGCCGCCAACGGCCGCCTCGATGCTTTTGTTGCCAAGATTAACCCCGCCGGCACCGGCCTTGATTACTGCGGGTTTATTGGTGGCGCGCACGATGATTATGGGCGGGGAGTAGCGGTCGATGCCCAGGGGCGTGCCTACGTCACTGGATACACCCTCTCTAACGCCGCAACTTTTCCCGTCAAGCTCGGCCCTTCGCTTGCCGCCTCGGGAAATCATGAGGCGTTTGTCGCCCGAGTCAGCGCCTCGGGGGAAGGGCTTGAATATTGTGGCTTCATTAGCGGGCCGGGAGAAGATTATGCTTATGACATAGCTGTCGATGATGAAGGCGCAGCCTATATTGCCGGTTCAACGGATTCAACCGAAACCTTCTTCCCCGTTGTTACCGGTCCGGACCTTTCTTCTAACGGCGGCGTGGACGCCTTCGTGGCTAAAGTCTCGCCATCTGGAGAGAGCCTCCTTTACTGCGGGTTTATCGGCGGGAAAGAAGAGGATGTGGCCACGGCCATCGCGCTTGACTCATCAAAATGTGCTTATGTCACCGGATACACCGCTTCCGATGAGAACTCTTTCCCCCTCGCTTTCGGACCCGATTTGACCTATAACGGCGGGTTCTATGACGCCTTCGTGGCCAAAGTCTGGTCCAGCGGCTCTTTTCTCAGCTATTCGGGCTTCATCGGCGGTGTCGGGTATGACGTCGGCAACGGCATTAGCGTGGACCAATGGGGATGCGCCTACGTCACTGGCTTCACCTCTTCTAACCCCGACTCTTTTCCGGTCAAAGAGGGCCCTGACCTTGCCTTCCACGGAAGTTTTGATGCGTTCTTAGCTAAGGTTGGACAGGGCGGTACGAAGCTCGATTCCTGCGGCTATCTCGGAGGCAGCGGGGCTGATTTCGGAGAGGATGTCGTCGTCGAAAAAGGGGGGTCGGGAATCATCTATTTGACCGGAAGCACCTATTCCTCTGACGTTGACTTTTCCTCATCCCTCCTTCCCTCATCCGCCTTCCAGGGAAAAAGGGATGCCTTCCTGGCCGGGTATGCGGAAACCTCGATCACTCTCATTTCTCCTAACGGCGTTGAGCTCTGGTACTCTGGCTTCAAGCAGGATATTACCTGGTGGAGTGTGGGAAATGTCGGCCCGGTGCGAATCGAATTTTCCTCTGACGATGGCACGACCTGGGAAGTTGTCGCCGCTGAAACGGAAAACGATGGCCGTTTTACCTGGGTCGTCCCCGATGTGGACTCGACGACTTGCTACATCCGCATCAGCGAAGCCGATGACGGGATTCCCTCCGATACAAGCGACCGAGCCTTCATCATCAGCCACGTGGCTGTCATTGTCGTCACATCCCCCAACGGAGGGGAAGAGTGGCCCGTGGGCACCACTCAAGAGATAACCTGGCTTACGGGAAGCGTCCCGGTGGGGGATGTGCGCATCGAATACACAACCGATTCCGGTCTCAACTGGATGGAGATTGTCGACCGCACGGAAAACGACGGCGTCTACGAATGGGAAATCCCCGACACGCCCTCGACGGAGTGTCTGGTGCGGATAAGCGAAGCCGACGACGGCGACCCAGTCGACAGGAGCGATGCGCTCTTTTCCATCGTCGCGACAGATTCTGGTTCCGCTCAGGCTCATAAATGGAAGAACCAGGGGGAGGAACGAAAGCTTCTCCGCCCCCAAGAGGCTAAAAAGCCGGGAAAGAAGAATATTGGCGGAGGGGGCTCGCTTTGAGGAAAAAGCGCGGTTGGCTGCGGCCTTTGTGGCTCGTCTGTTGTCTTACCCTGAGCCTCACCGGGCACTTCGCCTGGAGCCAGGCGACTGAAGGAGCTATCCAGGGGGTTGTCGTCACTGATTCAGGAGAAGCCATCGAGGCGGCGACTGTCTACGTCGCTTCGCCCTCTCTTCTTGGCGTTCGGATCGTTCTTACGGACAAGACTGGCTTCTTTGATGTTCCTTGCTTGCCAGGCGGTGGCTACACCCTGACCGCGGAAAAGCCAGGCTTTAAAACCAATGTCCTGGAGACGGTCCATTTGCGGCCTGGTATGACTGCTTTCCTAAGAGTCAAATTGGCGGCCACGGAGCAGGAAGAGGAGATAAGCCTGGGAAAAATCTCTCTCGCTGGCGACATGACATCTTCGCGTCAGGTGATGTCGATGGACAAAACCCTCATCAGCCACCTGCCCATCGGCCGTGATTTTCCGTCCCTTCTCCGGGCTGCGCCGGGTGCTTTCTCGGCTGGCCAGGAAGATGACAAAAATCTGTCTTTTCTCGGAAGTGCCTGGAGGAACAGCACCTACCGCCTCGACGGCATCAATGTGACGGATAACTTGACCCTAAGACCGCTCTTCAGCCCCGATTCGGCCGTTGTCGAAGAGCTTGAGGTGACGAGCGCAGCACAAACGCTGGCCCAGACCCCGGCGGGAGGAACGCATGTCAACATCATCACCCGCTCCGGAGGAAATGAGGTTTCGGGCGACCTTGGCCTGAATTTCGTCCTCGACCCATGGAACAAGGATTTGTGGACTCTCTCCGAGATGACCGAAAAAGGAGTGCCTGCCGTCGCCGGCATCAAGAATCATATCGAGCCTTTCCTCAGCTTGGGAGGGCCTATCTGGATTGACCGCGCCTGGTTTTTTCTCGCTGGCCGATTCTTCAGACAATCCCAGGAGAGTATCTTCCTTGGCCCCTTCGAGGATGTCCGCGGCCAAATCCATTCGGGTTACGATTGGTGGCGCCGCGGTCTATCTGGTTTCTTCAAGGTGACAGCCCGACCCATCAATGCGGCGCAAATCACGGCCTGGGTCAACCTGACCAACGGCCATCAGCCCGTGGCTGAAGAGCCCTCCTCCGACATCCCCTTCCTTTCCACGCACCTCCTGGATAAGGATAACGCTTTGGCCCTTCACGGGGCTGCTCATTATTTTCTCAACCAGGACACGGTCGTTTCAGCCAGAGCCTCCTATCTCCGCCGGACCACCCTCTCTCTCCTTCAAGAACAAGCACGCTCCGCCTTCTGGAGCGATGACGCTGGTGACCGGTATGGCCCTTTGAACGGAGCTGACTACAACGCCGAGACTTTTATCGAACAGCTTTACGGAGAAGCGTCAGCCAGAAAGCTCGTCTCCGCCTGGGGCGGGATGCGACATACTCTGAACGCGGCCTTCAGCTATTCCCAGACGACCTCCTCTATCGACTGGTGGCGGGAGAACAACCTCCTCTTGTTCCTTGACCACCGCCGGCCTGACAACCGTTTTTTCCCAGACCAAGGGCTTCTCGCCTTCTGGCTCTGCGGCTCGGCGCCAGAAACCTCGCTCGTGCGCGGGCAAACGCAGCGGCTTGGAGGTTATGTTTCCGACGTGGTCACGCTAAGCCGACGCCTGACCTTGAACTTGAGTCTCCGCCTCGACCGCGTTTGGGGAGGGTTTAGCGGCGCTCGCAAAGCCACATCCGCCAACCCTCTTTCCTATTATGTTGGCGAAGCGGTCATCAAGCCCTACACACAGGCGACCTACCCCGAGCAATTCCCCAGCGGGCTGAACCCGTGGTCAACCCTGAGCTTCGCCAATCGGGACGACCTCATCTCCTGGTTATCCCTCTCCCCTCGCTTGGGCCTGGTCGTCAACCTCTGGGGCGAGGGGAAATCGCTCCTCAAGGCTTCTTATGCCCGCTACCGGGATGACTTGACCCCACGCGATTTGCTTCCCCTCCACCCTCTTTCGCCGACACAACTCTCCTTCTTCTGGCTCGACGCCAACGGCGATGGCCGTCCCGACAGCCAAGATGAATTCAGCCCTCTCAGTCTGGATTTCCGCTCGCTGAGCGATGCCTATTTCGCCAAGCGCGTCGATGAGGACCTCAGCGCTCCCGTAACCGAGGAAATCACCGTAGGCCTGGAGCAATTCATCGGCCGGAGCCTCTCCCTGAGCTTTCGCCTCATCTCGCGACGAGAGAGCAATATTGCCGCCGATGTTCTCTATCATCCGGATTCGGGAAAAACATGGTCCGATGCCCTGGAAAGCGAGGGAAACTGGATTCCTTTCACCACGACTGTTCCCGCGAATGGTGATTTTCCCGCCCAAACTGTCACCCTATTCGCTCGATCCCTGGCCGCACCCCCACTCTTCAGGCAATGGCGCAACGTCGCTGAACTCGAAAGAAAATACCGCGCCCTTGAATTGAGCGTGGACAGGAGGATGGCTCAGGGCTGGCAGTTATCCGCAACGCTCATCCTGAGCAAGACAGAGGGGAACGCCAGTGGTCAGCCCGAGCCCTTTTCCGCCGTAGAGACCAGGGTCATTGACCCCAACTACTTCGTCAACCGCCTTGGAAGGCTGACGAGTGACCGGCCAGTTTTGCTGAAGCTTCAGGCGGCGGTCGAGCTTCCGCTCGGTTTTCTTCTCAGCGCTTTTTACCAGTATCAGAGCGGAATGCCCTGGGAGCGAAGGGCGAGGGTTCTTCCGCCAGCCGACTGGTGCGTGGCGAACGGGGCGGAAAGGATTTATTATCCCGTCTATCTTGAAGCCGCCGGGTCGCGGCGAGAAGAGGGCCTCAGCTTTCTGGACAGCCGGCTGGAAAAAGACTTTCGGCTTGGAGAGAACAGCCGGGCTTGTCTGATCATCGATGTCCTCAACGTCCTCGGCCAGAAAAGAATCATCTCCGGCCTCAACGATGCGGACATCTGGGAACCGTTGATGGAAGGAAAGGACCAGCCCGGCCGACTCATCCTGGCGCCCGACTATCAGGCGACCAAAGCCCTCCTGGGGAAGAGGGCCCTCCGCTTCACGCTCAAGCTCTCCTTTTAGACCACGACCGCCGGGTGAAGGAGCTGGATGGTCCCCTTCTCAGCGTCCACTTCGGCTTCTCCACCGATAGGTATCGTGAATTTCATCGGGATGTGACCGATCATCGCCCCATACCAGGCGGGCACGCCCAGCGGCTTGATGTGGTCATCCAGGACTTGCTCCAGGGTTAGGGAGCCGTAGCCTTCGCCGGGGTTGCAGTCGGTGCAACGCCCAAAAATGAAAGCCTGGATTTGAGCAAGCACACCGGCCAGCCTGAGATGGGTGAGCATCCGGTCGACACGATAGATCTCTTCGTTGACGTCCTCGACGAAAAGGATGCTTCCCTTCCAGGCCGGGACGTATTCTGTGCCGAGCAGGGCGGAGATGATGGACAGGCATCCGCCGAGGAGGATACCCGATGCCTTACCTGGAACTATCGTCTGGACTCTATTGTCGACCTGAGTCAGATGGTCGCCGACCTCAGCCGGGTTCTCCATCGTCACCGCCTCACCGTCCATGATAATCTTCCGAAAGTAGCGGACGGTGAAAGAGTTCCAGGGGTCGAGGCCGATTGGCCCGTGAAAAGTGATGAGCCTTGTCCGGGCATGGAGAGCCAGGAGGAGGGCCGTGATATCGCTATACCCGATGAGGACCTTGGGGTTGCGGCGAATGAGCTCATAATCGAGAAGCGGAAGAATCCGGGCACAGCCCCATCCTCCTCGTACGGCGACGATCCCCGCCACCGACGAATCGGCGAACTGGGCCATAAGGTCGGCTGCCCTGTCTTCGTCCCGGCCGCCGAGGTAGCCGTAGCGGTCGAAAAGATGGGTGCCCATTTTCACCTGAAAGCCGAGCGCCTCCATGCTCTCCTTGACGAGCTGGACTTCGAAACGCGTTGCCGTGGCTCCAGACGGGCTGACCAGGGCGACTCTGTCCCCTGGCTGCAACCGCTTCGGCCTCGTGGCCTTCGGCTTTCCGACGTCAAAACGCGGCCGAGCAGCTAAGCCCAGAGCTAAGCTCGAAACTCCAGCCATCTTCAGAAAATATCGCCTCTCCATGTCAGTTCTCCGGAACTTACTCGGCCCGAAGCTTCTTAATTTCTTCCTTGAGCACGGGGATGACCTGGAAGAGGTCGCCGACAACGCCGAAGTCAGCCACCTTGAAGATGGGTGCCTCGGGGTCCTTGTTTACCGCCACAATCACCTTGGAAGAGGACATGCCGGCCAGGTGCTGGATTGCACCGGAAATACCAAATGCCATGTAGAGGTTGGGGGAGACGGTCTTTCCTGTCTGGCCAACCTGGTGCTGATGGCCGATCCAGCCAGAATCGACGGCCGAGCGGGAGGCTCCGACCGCCGACCGCGGGATGAGAGCCGAAAGCTCGCGGAGGAGGGCGAAATTTTCCGGCCCTTTCATCCCCCTCCCACCGGAGATGACGACATCCGCTTCCGTGACGTCGAGCTCGCCACCGCTTTCAGCCACAACTTCGACGACCTCGGCGCGACCCTGTCCGACTGGGATGTCAACGGCTTCCCTGATTATCTCCCCGTGTGCCTCGACCCTCTCGACTGGAAAAACGTTAGGCCGGAGCGTGGCCACTTGAGGCGAGGATTTGAGCTTCAGCGTGAGGATAGCTTTGCCCGCAAAAATTGGCCGCGTGAACTCAAGCTGTCCCTCCCTGACCTCAACCCTTATGCAATCCGAAGCTACCGCCACGCCGAGCCGCGCCGCCAACCTGGGCGCCAAATCCTTGCCCATGGAAGTAGCCGGGAAGAAGACGGCCAGAGGGTTCGCTTTCTGGGTCAAAATGGCCAGGGCGGCCGCATAATCCTGAGTTGAATATTTGGCCAGAGCTGGATGGTCAAGAAGATAAACCCGGGTGGCGCCGTGAGAAAAAAGCTCGCCGGCCAAACTCTCCCCTCCAGCCCCCATGAGCACGGCTGCGGCCTCGGCGTTCATGTCAGCTGCTCTTCGTCTGGCCTCGGAGAGTGTTTCGAGCGAAGCTTTCTTGACCTTATTGTCCCTTGTCTCGATATAAGCAAGGATCATCGCTTCCTCCTCAAATCACCTTGGCTTCGCTGTGGAGGAACTCCGCCAACTGCCGCGCTGTTTCCTCGGGCGGTCCGCTCGTCACCCGTCCGGCCTGGCGAGCGGGCGGCGTCTCCATTCGGGTGATGATGACCTGCGGCGCGAGATCCTCTGCCCTTAATTCGAGTTTATCTATCGGAATAATAGGAATTCCCTTTCGCTTGGCGGCCATGATGCCCTTGAGCGTTTCATAGCGAGGCTCGTTGAGCCCTTTCTGCGCACTAACGACGGCTGGAAGCGGAAAGGACACTTTCTCCAGCCCGCCCTCGATTTCCCGCAGGGCGACGCCGCGGTCCGCCTCGAGCTCAAGCTTGACGACGACATTGACCTGGGGAAGGCCGAGAAGCTCGGCCACCATGGCCGGGACCTGACTGTTATCCGCTCCCACCGACTGCTTGCCAAAAAGAAGAAGGCGCGCGCCGGGGAACCTCTGGCGGACGCAGGCGGCGAGAAGACGAGCCGTCCGCAGTCCATCATAAGTCTCGTCGAGTGGGTCCTTAATGAGCAACGCTTCGTCGGCGCCCATAGCCAGGCACTTGCGGAGGATAGCGAGCGTCTCCTCCTTCCCCACCGAGATGGCCGTCACCTTCCCGCCCCTGGCTTCCCGTATGCGCAGGGCTTCCTCCATCGCATATTCATCATAGGGGCTGAGGATGAAGTTGAGCCCTTCTTCGATGATGCCCTTTTTCTCCGGGTCGACCCTGATTTTCGATTCCGTGTCGGGCACCCGCTTGACAAACACGAGGATGTCCACTTCTCCCTCCTCACCGGAAAATAAAAAAACGCCTGCCCTGGCTAAACTCTATCTTCGTAGCGCTTGAAAACCAGGCAACCGTTCGTTCCGCCAAAGCCAAAAGAGTTGGAAAGCGCATACATGAGGTCAGCCGGTCGCGGCTGGTTGGGAACATAGTCGAGGTCGCACTCCGGGTCGGGATGCTCGTAGTTGATCGTCGGCGTCATGACCTGGTTAGCCAGGCAAAGGGCCGTGATCGCAGCCTCGACGGCGCCAGCCGCCCCCAGCATATGCCCGGTCATGGATTTTGTGGAGCTGATGCCGATGCGTCGGGCGTGCTCGCCAAAAACTCTTTTTATGGCCAGCGTTTCGATTTTATCATTGTAAGGCGTTGAGGTGCCGTGAGCGTTAATGTAGCCCACTTCTTTGGGTCTGATGCCCGCATCGTCCAAAGCCCGTTGCATCACGCCCCGCGCCCCTTCCCCGTCGAGCGATGGAGCGGTGACATGGTAAGCATCGGCATTCATCCCATACCCAACCACCTCGGCGTAAATCCTGGCCCCTCGCTTCAACGCCGCTCCCAGCTCCTCGAGAAGGACGACCCCCGCTCCCTCGGCCATGACAAACCCGTCGCGCTCGGCGTCAAAGGGACGGGAAGCCTTCTCCGGCGCCTCGTTTCTCTCGGAAAGCGCCCGCATAGCGCAGAACCCGGCCACGCCGAGCGGCGAAAGCGGCGCTTCCGCCCCGCCGGCCAGCATGCGATCGGCATCTCCTCTGGCGATCAAACGGAATGAATCACCGATGGCGTGGGTGCTCGTTGTGCAGGCGGTGGCCGTGGCCGAGTTGGGACCCCGGCTCCTGTACCTTATGGAAATCTGTCCCGCAGCTTCGTTGATGATGCTCGCCACCAGGAAAAAGGGCGAAATTCTGTCCACGCCCTTTTCGAGGAGAATGCGGTGGTTCTCCTCGATCGTCGAGATGCCGCCGATTCCCGACCCGATGTAGACGCCCGTCCTCTCGCCCTCGAGAAGAGCCAAATGGATTCCTGAATCTTCCACTGCGAGCTGAGCCGCAGCCACGGCGAACTGGATGAAGAGGTCCATTTTCCGCAGCTCTTTGCGGTCGATGAAATCGAGCGGGTTAAAGTCGGGGACTTCGCCGGCGATCCGGGTCGGAAAGCGGGAGGCATCGAAGCGAGTGATGAGAGAAATGCCGCTTTTTCCCCGAAGGAGTGCCTGCCAGTTCTTTTCCTTGCCGACACCGAGCGGGGTGACCAACCCCATGCCCGTGATGACAACCCGGCGGGCAGGATTTCTCCCCTTCCCAGAACGGAAAACTTCCATGAACGAGCGGGCTTACTTAGAGGTTCGGGCCAGGATATAATCGATGGCTTTGCCCACGGTGGTCAGCTTCTCCGCTTCTTCGTCAGGGATATCGAGCCCGAATTCATCCTCGAGGGCCATGACCAGCTCCACGGTATCCAGCGAATCCGCGCCCAGGTCCTCGATGAACGAGGCCTGCTCCGTCACCTGGTCTTCTCCAATGCTCAGCTTGTCGGACACGATCGCCTTGACCTTCTTCAAAAGTTCTTCCCGGTCCATGATAAACCTCCTCGATTTATTTTTGGGTGAGCCTCTATCCATACATGCCCCCGTTGACGTGGATAACCTGACCGGTGATGTAGGCCGCCTGGTCAGAAAGAAGAAACTTGACGGCCTGGGCCACGTCGTCGGGCGTCCCCATCCGTTTCATCGGGATGAGCTCCAGGAAAGCCTTTTTGACTTCTTCGGGCAGGACTTCCGTCATGGCGGTAGCGATATACCCGGGCGCGACACAGTTGACCGTGATCCCCCGCGCCGCCACCTCCCTGGCCAGGGATTTGCTGAAGCCGATAACGCCAGCTTTCGAGGCGGCGTAGTTGACCTGACCGGGGTTACCCATCATTCCCACGACCGAGGAAATGTTGACGATCCGGCCAAAGCGCCGGCTGACCATGGCGCGAATGGCCGCGCGCGAAAAATTGAACACCCCTTTGAGGTTAACTCCCAGGACCGAATCCCACTCTTCCTCCCGCATGCGCATGAGCAGGTTATCCCTGGTGATGCCAGCGTTGTTGACAAGGTAGTCGAGTGAACCCTGTTCCCGGATGACGCTCTCAACGACGGCCGCCGCCTCATCAAACCGGGAGACATCGGCCGGGTAAGCGAAGCCTTTTCCCCCGGCGGCGACAATTCGGCTGGCCACGTCGCGGAGTTTTTCCTCCTGAATATCGACGAGGGCTACAGCCAGATTCTCGGCGGCGAGCTCGACGGCGATGGTTTCCCCAATCCCCTGCGAAGCACCCGTGACGAGGGCCACTTGACCGGAAAATGTCAGGTTAGGCTTTGGCTCCATGGATAACACCTCTAAGCCTGGCCATCTCTGCCTGAATCTTTTCCTGGACTCGACGCGCGACGAAGTCTCTGGCCATCCTGATCGCGTTCCGGACCGCGTAAGGATTGGACCGACCGTGGCCGACGATGCAGACGCCGTTGATGCCAAGGAGGAGGGCGCCGCCGTATTCGGCATAATCGACTTTTCGGTAAAGACGCTTCAGATTCCTCTTCATCAGGAAAAAGCCGATTTTGGCCAGGATGTTCCTCGTTATCTCACGGCGCGCCATGTGGAAAAGAGCTTCGACAACTCCCTCGCTCACTTTGAGGGCGACGTTGCCGGTAAAGCCATCGCAAACGATGATATCCGCTTTTCCGGAGTAGATATCCTTGCCTTCCACGTTGCCGATGAAACGGAGGGAAGAGTTCTCCAGCCGGTCATAGACTTCTCGGGTGAGGTCGTTGCCTTTTGACTCCTCCTCGCCGATGCTCATCAGGCCGATGCGCGGATTCTCCAGCCCGAGCACCGACTCCATGAAGATTCGGCCCATGATGGCGAACTGCTCAAGATGGTGGGGACGACAGTCGACGCTGGCGCCGACGTCGATGAGCAGGGTGAGCCCGCTCAGGGTAGGAACAAGAAGGGCCAGGGCTGGTTTTTCCACTCCCTCCAGGGCGCCCAGAACCTTGCGAGATATATAGACGACGGCCGCGGTGTTCCCGGTGGAAACAAAGCCGTCAGCGATTCCTTCCTTGACCAGCTCGGCACCGACACGAATGGAGGACTTCTTCTTCCGGCGAAGGGAGAAAATTCCTTCGTCCATGCGCACGAACTCGGGCGCATCGATGATTGTCACCCGGGCCGCTCTCCGGGGTAACTTTTCGAGCTCCCTCTTGATTGCATCCTCGACACCGACAAGAAGAACCTCGACCCCGAAGTCCTGACTGGCTTGAAGCGCACCGGCTACGGGGACTCGCGGGCCAAAATCTCCCCCCATGGCGTCGACGGCGATCCTCATCGACCTCCCCCTTTATTCAGTTTCTGTTTCTTCAATCACTTGCCGACCGCGGTAGTACCCACACTCGGGGCAGGCTCGATGAGGAAGCTTGGGGGTGCCGCAGTTGGGACAAAGCGAGAAAGAGGGCAGAGTCAAAGCGTCGTGAGCCCTTCGCTTCCCCTTCCGGGAATGGGAATGTCTTCGCTTTGGGTTAGGCATCTATTTCTTTTCTCTCAAAAAAATTTTTAGATTTTTCAAGGGCGAGTCTTTTTCCTTGACCTGGCAGGCACAGTCTCCGCCGTGCCGGACCTGTCCACAGACAGGACAAATCCCCTCGCAGTCCTCCGAGCAGAGAGGCTTGAGCGGAAAAGCGAGGTTGAGTTGCTCGAGGATGACCTCGCGGAGATCAAGCTGGTTATTGTGGTAGAAAACTCGACCCATGTCCTCATCCTCGAGCTCCTCCTTCATGAGGTCGAGCTCTTCGGGAAGATAGACAAGGTCAAAACTGACATCGATGGGATATTCGAAGGGCGTGAGACAACGGCTACAGATGAAGCTCAGGCGAGCCGTCAAGCGTCCTTTGACCCAGATTTCCTCACCCACCCGGCGGACGACTGCTTCCGTATGGGTGGGGGCTAAGAAGACAGCGTTTTCCTCGACCAGATCGACGTTGAGGAAATCGAAGTCCCGCGAAACGTTAAGTCCCTCCTTAGGGATTTTATCGATATCGATGATCATTGGCCTGCCTCTGGAAAGTCATCCTATTATACCATCCGCCCCTTCTTTGTCAAACCAAAGCCCATGTCCCAAATTTGCCGATAAAAGGACCCGACGGGTCCTGTCGTGGTTCACCCCCGGCGCCCCTGAGCGGTCTATTTTGTTTATGATCAATCAAGAACACGGGTGGCATCAAACGCTCGGGTCGGCGGGGGGCCCCCGAACCACGCCACCCCTCGGGTGCACTCGCTATTGTGATAATTTGCTACAAGATCAAGCAATTTCGCTTGATGATAATTCTGCTTCGGCAATTTCTGGCCATGTCCAGGGTAACCCATGATATCCAGGGGAGATGCAAAAGTAAGGGAGGTTGATATCTTCCGGCCAAGGAGTATAATGAGGAAGGAAAAAGATGGCCGGATATAACACCGAAGTCAAGCACCGGGGTGGGACTTTTCATGTCCAGACCCAAGACGTTGGCCCGCGCGCCAAGTGCGTCGAATCGCTCATCTACAAATCCGGCAAACTCTTGGCCTCGCGCAAAACCTTTTATACGCCTCTTCTCGGCAGCCCGGATGCGCGTGAAAAAATCCAGAAAATGATGGAGGACCAGCACTACACCATCCTTAAAGAAATCATCGAAGGGAAATTCGACCACTGCCTCACTCCGGAAGAGAAATCCGAGGACACCGAGAAGGGCTGAATGGTCGCTCTGCCTGAATCCCTGCTACCCGCGTCTCTTTTCTTGCCATGAGCAGCCAGAAGCTTTTTCTCGTGGACGGCAATTCTCTTCTTTACCGTTCCTACTACGCCATCCAGAGGCTTTCCACTTCTCAAGGGTTTCCGACCAACGCCATCTTTGGCTTCTTGAGCACCCTCCGTAAGATCATGACCCAGGAAAAGCCGGCCTATCTTGGCGTTGTTTTTGACACGGGGAAGCCAACGCTCCGGCACAAGGTTTTCAAGGAATACAAAGCCCATCGAAAGCCCATGCCCGAAGACCTTGTGCCTCAGGTCCCGGTGCTCAAAAAAGTCCTTCAGGCCATGAACATCTCCTGTTTTGAATATGAGGATTATGAGGCCGACGATGTCCTGGCCAGCTTGGCTCGAAAAGCCGCCCGAGAAAAAATTCCAGCTGTGATTGTCACGACAGACAAGGACCTCCTTCAACTCGTCGATTCCCAGGTCAGTGTTTACAACCCGTCCAAGGACATTTACCTGGATGAAAAGGCGGTCGAGGAATTTTTTGGCGTCCCTCCCCACCAGGTCATCGATGTTCTCTCGCTCTGGGGCGACCAGAGCGACAACGTGCCCGGTGTGCCGGGCATAGGAGAAAAGACATCGAAAATGCTCATCCGCGAGTTCGGCTCTCTCGACAATCTCCTCCGCAACCTCGACAAGGTCAAGAATCCTCGGCTACGGGAAAAAATCCAGCAGAACTTGGACAAGCTGGAGGTCAGCCGACAGCTCGTCACGGTCGAGGCGACTCTCGACATCCCCTTCCGATTGGAGGATTTCGCTGTTTCGCCGCCGCGGCCCCAAGAGCTCATCCCCTTGCTGCGCGAGCTCGAGTTCACTTCTCTTCTCGACGACTACCTGGAGAAGCCCGAGGAAGGCAATACCGACTACCGGGCTGTCCTGAGCGTAGAAGAGCTGCGGGCTCTTATCGACAGGATAAAAAAGGCGGGCTTCGTTTCTGTCGATACAGAAACAGATAGTCCTTCGCCCACCCAGGCGCGTCTCGTCGGCATTTCCTTCGCGGTCAAGGCTGGAGAAGCTTTCTATCTCCCGCTCGGCCATGACTATCCTGGCGCGCCGGAGCAAATCCCTGTTTCCCAGGCCCTTTCTCTTCTGGTCAATGTGCTCGCCGACGCGGACATCAAAAAAATCGGCCAGAACATCAAGTATGACTACATCGTCCTTCGACGCGCCGGAGTCGAGCTCCAGGGCATTGACAAGGATAGCATGGTCCTGAGCTACCTTCTCGAGCCTAACTGGGGAAAGCACAACCTGGACAAGCTCGCCACGACCTATCTCCAGGCGAGGACTATCGCCTACGAAGAGGTAACCGGCAAGGGGAAGAACCAGGTGACGATGAACGCCGTTCCTGTGGAAAAGGTCGTCCCCTACGCCTGCCAGGATGCGGATTTCGCCCTCCGGCTGAGCCATCTTCTCTGGCCTCGTGTTGTCGAGAAGAAACTGGACACCCTCTACCAGGAGATTGAGCTTCCCCTCATCGAAGTTCTGGCTGAGATGGAAATGGCGGGAGTCAAGGTTGATTTATCTGCTCTCCGGGCCATCTCTGAGGAGCTCGAGGCACAGCTTGGGGAGTTGGAGAAAAAAATCTTTGAACTCAGCGGCCAGGAATTCAACCTCAACTCTCCCCAGCAACTGGCCGATATTCTTTTCCACAAGTTCCAACTGACCCCTTCTCGCCGAACGCGGATTACCCGGAAGTTCTCAACCTCCCTCGATATCCTCCAGGAGCTCGCCCCCCTCCATCCGATCGCCCAGCTGGCTCTCGAGTACAGGCAGCTGGCCAAGCTCAAGTCCACCTATGCGGACGCCCTGCCATCGCTCGTCAACCCGGCTACAGGGAGGATCCATACTTCTTACAACCAGACCGTGGCGGCGACGGGCCGACTTTCCAGCTCGGAGCCTAACCTCCAGAACATCCCGCTGCGCGGCGAGCTCGGGCTGCGCTTCCGCCGAGCCTTCATCCCCGAACCCGGCCATCTTTTCCTCGCCGCTGACTATTCCCAGATTGAACTCCGGGTGCTTGCCCATTTATCCGAAGATCCGGCCCTCATCGAGACTTTTGCCGCTGACCGAGACATCCACGAAGAGACGGCGCGCCAGGTCTTCGGCCCTGTTCTCCCTCACCTTAAGGACGAGCTGCGGCGGCGTGCCAAGGTCATCAACTTCAGCATCATCTACGGGACTTCTGCTTTCTCCCTGGCCAAGGAACTCTCGACATCGCCGCGAGAAGCCCAGCGCTTCATCGACCGCTACTTCGAGCAACACCCTCGAGTCCAGGCCTTCCTCGAGGCCACTGTCCAGCAGGCTCAAGAAAAAGGCTACACCCAGACTATCTTCGGCCGGCTGCGACAGGTCCCTGAGCTCAAGCAGAAGGATAAGGTCATCCAGCAGGCGGGTCGGCGCATCGCTCTCAACGCCCCCATCCAGGGTTCGGCGGCAGACTTGATGAAGAAAGCGATGATCGAGATCTGGCAGGAATTCAAGAAGCAGGGTTTGCGAAGCCGCATGATCCTCCAGGTCCATGACGAGCTTGTTTTTGAAGTGCCTGAAAAAGAAAAGCCGAAAGTGGAACCGATCGTCCGGGAAAAAATGGAGCATATCTATCCCCTTCGTGTTCCACTCAAAGTCCGGCTCGGCTGGGGACCCAATTGGGCCGAGGCCAAGTAAAACAGCCTCAGAGCGCCTTCTGGTACACCCGAAAACGCTTGTAGAGCTTGCCGCCCATCCTTTCCATTTCGGCCCGGACGCGGACATTGGTTTCCATTTCGTGGTGGGTGTCCATGATTTCCATGCCCGCTTCCTGGGCCGAGAGAATCATTTTGACGCCCATCATGACATCGAGTCCCATGCCCCGGTATTTCTCTTTGATAGCGCCGAGAAGCAGGTCGAGCTGTTTGGTTTTCTTGGCCGCGCGCAGAATCTTGAGGAAACCGAAGGGGAAAAGCCGGCCCCTCGCTTTTTGAATCCCTTCAGTCATGTCCGGGATGCCGACGATGAAAGCGACCACCTCGCCATCCTTGGTCACAACCTTGACGAACCGCGGGTCGAGAATGGGGAGATACCGCCTTGCCAGGTCGTCCATCTCTTTTTCGTCAAGGGGGGCGAAGCCGTAAATCTCTCCCCCCATGTAGCATTCGTTCATCAGGCTAAGAACAGGTCGAATCCAGGGTTTGATCTCTTTTCGCTTCCTGAACTCGACGACCGAAAAGTTGGCTCGGCGCGATGCCCGCTCGTAAATTTTCTTGTAGAAATCCGGTAGCACCTTGGGCACGTCAATTTTATAAACGTAATAATCTATGTCCTTGGTGTAACCCTCGTTTTCCACGAGGCGGGGCATCCATTCGTAATTGTAATAGGTGGCGATCGTGGCTCTATTTTCAAAACCCTCGATGAGAAATCCCTCGGGGTCCTGGTCGGAAAACCCATAGGGCCCGACGATCTTGGTCATCCCGGCTTCCCGCGCCCAGCCCTCCACCCGGCTCAAAAGAGCATGGACGACTTCCTGGTCCTCCCAGGTCTCGAGAAAGCCAAAGCGGCCAACCTTCTCCTTCCGGTATTCATTATACCGCTGATTGATGATGCCCATAACTCTCCCGACCGCTTGCTTCCCCCGAAAGGCAAGGAGGAGGATGGTCTGACAATAACGAAAGGCCTTGTTTTTTTTCGCGTCAAAGTACTTCCACTCATCCATATAGATTGGCGGCACCCAGTTGGCATGTCCGGCATGGATTTTCTCCGGAAGAAAGATGAAGGTCTTCAGGTCCTTCTTATCTCTGACTTCCCTGATTTCAATGGCCATCGTCGCCCTCTCTATGCCTGGAACAATCCAGGCGCAAATTTTTATTTATTTTACTCCATCTTCCACCGGAGAACAATGACGCGGCGTTGACGCGAAGCAGCAAAACGTTAGATGGCTTCAGGCCGCCATCCAGGCCGCCCAACGTGTTTTCCCAGATATATTGTTACGCGCCCCCTAAACGTTTGCGACGCGTTGACAAAAGGCCAGGATTGTTCATAATAGGAAAACTTCAGGTTGGTCGATAGATTTTTCGAGAATCGATGAATACCTTGACTTTTCCCCGCGGCGTTCATCCCGACGATGCCAAGAAGCCATCGAGGGACAAGCCCATCGTTGCCTTGCCGCCGCCAGAAAAAGTCATCATTCCTCTTCATCAGCACTTCGGGGCGCCCGCCCAGCCTTTAGTCAAAAAGGGAGATGAAGTTTTTCTCGGCCAGAAGATTGGGGAGGCCACGGGGCTTTTTTCGGCCAGTGTTCACGCCAGCGTTTCTGGCAAAGTTTTGGCTGTCGAAGAGGATAACCACCCGAGTGGCTATCCGGTGCTGGCTGTGACCATTGCTAACGACGGGCAGGACAGGCTTGGGCCCGAGGTTGAGCCCGTCGGAAACCCTTTCTCTCTATCCCCTGATGAAATCCGCCATCGCGTTAAGGAAGCGGGGGTCGTCGGGCTGGGCGGAGCTGCCTTCCCGACGGCTGTCAAACTCGCTCCCCCCAAGAATAAACCAATCGATACGGTGATCCTCAATGGCTGCGAATGCGAGCCCATGCTCACCTCGGATTTCAGGTTGATGCTGGAGAGCCCGCTCGAAATCCTCCGCGGCGGCGAGTTGGCTCGCCTCGCCGTAGGGGCTAAACAAATTCTCGTCGGGGTGGAAGACAACAAATCCGAAGCGGCCAGCCTTCTCGCCACCCACGTCAATGGGTGGCCGATCCAAGTCAGGTTGTTGAAAACAAAGTATCCTCAGGGCGCCGAAAAAAACCTCATCTACGCCCTCTTGCGCCGCGAAGTCCCTCGCGGCGGGTTGCCCTTCGACGTCGGGGTTGTCGTCCATAATGTCGGGACGGCCAGGGCAATCTGGCAAGCTGTGGCTGAGGGCAAACCCCTTTATGAACGTGTCATCACCGTGGCCGGAGATGGAATCCGCGAGCCAAAAAACCTGCTTGTCCGCATCGGCACCCCATTTAGCGAGGCCATAGCTTTCTGCGGCGGCCTGGAAGAAGGGGCGAACATCCTGGTCATGGGTGGACCGATGATGGGCATTTCCCAATGGTCGCTCGATGTCCCCATCGTTAAAGCAACGACCGGGCTTCTGGCCTGGCGCGTTGAGCCAGCCCGAAGGGAGTATCCTTGCATCCGCTGTGGCCGCTGTGTCGACCACTGCCCGATGGGCCTTCAGCCGACATGGATCGCCAAGCTGGTCCAGTTCGAAAAATGGGCTGAGGCAGAACAATGGGGCGTCCTCGATTGTGTCGAGTGCGGCTGCTGCCAGTATATCTGCCCATCGAAAATCCCGCTCGTCCACTGGATGCGCGTGGGGAAAAACAGAATCGCCCAGGCCAAAAGGAAAAAAACCGCATGAGCCAAGAGCTTCCCTTCCTCGTCCAGTCATCCCCCCATCTCCGGGCCAAAGACACCACTCCTCGCATCATGTACCGCGTCATCCTCAGCCTTCTTCCTGCCTGCCTGGCCTCGATATATTTCTTCCGCCAGCGGGCGGCGCTCCTCATTCTCACGTGCGTCGCCGTTTGCCTGGCTACAGAAGCTCTAATTCTCTGGATGAGGAAAAGGCCTCTTTCCCCGGCGATGGACGGCTCAGCTATCATCACCGGCATTCTCCTCGCCCTCACCCTTCCACCCTCTTTCCCTCCCAGCCTGGCCGCCATCGGCGCGCTCATCAGCATCGGGATTGGCAAGCAGGCCTTCGGCGGTCTCGGCCACAACGTTTTTAACCCCGCCTTGGTGGGGAGGGCCTTCCTTTCGGTTGCCTTCCCCGTTGCCATGACGACGTGGATTCCGCCTGTCGCCCTCCGGGTCGATGTGGCTACTTTCGCCACTCCCCTGGCCAACCTTAAGTTCCAGGACGCTATCAGTCAAGGAACACTCACGCCCCTCCGCGACCTTTTCTGGGGAAACGTGGGTGGCTGCGTCGGGGAAACTTCGGCCGTGGCCTTGCTCCTGGGCGGCGCCTTCCTCCTCCTTCGCCGAACCATCGACTGGCGCATCCCCGTCGGCATGACTTTCTCCCTGAGCGTCTTCACGGGTATTTTTTGGCTCATCCATCCCGCTCGACATGCCAGCCCGCTCTTCCACATTCTCGCCGGAGGCTTCCTCCTGGGAGCTCTTTTCATGGCCACAGACATGGTCACGTCGCCGGTATGCCCTCGAGCCACCTGGATTTATTCTTTGGGCATTGGCCTCGTCATCGGCATCATCCGGCTTTTCAGCGGTTACCCGGAGGGCGTGATGTACA
This sequence comes from uncultured Eubacteriales bacterium, assembly GCA_964445305.1. Taxonomy (GTDB): domain Bacteria; phylum Acidobacteriota; class Aminicenantia; order Aminicenantales; family UBA8522; genus CAYUKK01. Next base: position 257 of record CAYUKK010000139.1, on the reverse strand, counting down.
GCATCCTGTTCATGAACGCCTTCGTGCCTCTCCTCAACCATTCCTTCAGGCCGCGCATCCTGGGCGAGAGGAGGAAAGAATGAGCTTGGCCGCGCGGATGGTCCTTGTGCTGACTACGGTCGGCCTCCTCTCGGGCACGTTCCTGATGACCGTCGGCCTCCTGACCAAAGACCGTATCGCCCTCAACAAGAAGCTCGAGATTGAAAGAGCCATCATGACCGTCGTCCCCGGCTCTTCCTCCAGCCGGCTTCTCTATG
>CAYUKK010000138.1:0-16752 GCA_964445305.1 uncultured Eubacteriales bacterium | reverse complement strand
ATTAAGGAAAGCGTAGCGAACGCTGCCGAGGCCGGGGTGAGCCACCTTGTCCGATTCATCGAAATGGACCTTTTTGAAGCTGATTTCCATGAGGCGACGGTGGTCTCCCTTTACCTCCTTACCTCCGTCAACCTTCGCCTTCGCCCCCGGCTCTTGGCCCAGCTCAAACCTGGCACCCGCGTTGTCTCCCATAATTACGGAATGGACACCTGGAAGCCGGACCAGTCTTCTGTGGTCATGGTCAACGATATGGCCCATGATGTCTACCTCTGGATTGTTCCAGCCAATGTCTCAGGCATCTGGGAATGGGCCTGGCCGGATATTTTCCCCAAAAAAGTATGCCAACTTGAACTGGATCAGCTCTTCCAGTACCCCCAGGGCAAGATGAAGGTGGGTGAGGAGGAGCTCCTCTTGAAGGACATCTTCCTCGAGGGAGAGAATCTTCGTTTCATTGTCGAGAGGGAAGAAGGAGACAAGACGACAACGATGGCCTTCGCTGGCCACGCCAGAGGACATACTATCGAGGGGACGGCGGAGATTCGGAGTCAAGCGAAGAAGAACAAGAAGACATGGAGGGCTACCCGACGTCCTGGCACGATGAAGCCCCTCGACACCGAAATCGACGAAGGAAACTCCCTTTTCCGATGAGGGACATTTTGACCTGGATGCCCTGGTCGATTCGGGTTTCTTCCGTTCTTCGTCATTCTATTGTCATCCTTCTTCTTGCCTTGGCCATTCTGTCGGCGTTTCCTGCTCAGGGAAAAGCCAAAAACTATTATTTTCCCGAGGTTCGGGTCGACATTGCCATTGAGCCGGATGGCTCCTTCACGGTTGATGAGTTCCGGACTTACGAATTTGAGGGGAGTTTCTCTTGGGCCAGCTTGTGGATTCCGCTAAGAGTCGTTCGCCAGGGCACACGCTATGAAATAAAAGTTGAAGACTTTGAGTTAAGCGACGAAAATGGCCATCGCCTGGCGGCTGAGATAGGGAAATCGCTCGACAAGGTTGAGGTCAAGTGGCGTTTCCAGGCCAAAGACGAACGCCGCACCTTCCACTTTCATTACCGGGTTAGGGGAGCTATCATTAGCTATCCCGATGTCTCTGAGCTTTATTGGCAGGCCATCGGAGACGACTGGGATCGGCCGACAGGCAAAGTGGTGGTGACGGTGACTTTGCCCGAGCCCGTGGCGAAAAAAGATGACCTTCTTATCTACGGCCATGGTCCTCTTTCGGGCTGGTTCGAAATTGTTGATAGCCGGCGAGCTCGCTTTGTGTCCACTGACGTTCGGGCCTTCCAGTTCGTCGAAATCCGCCTCGTCTGGCCAGCAGGCCTCGTCGCCGGTGTCCCTTCCCGGCGGCATACGCGGGAGTCCATCAGGGAGGAGGAAGCGCGTTTTGTTAAGGAAACAATCGCCCGTATTGAGCGAGAGCAAGAAAAAGCGATTCGCCGGCATGCGATAGCCATGAAAGTCTTGCTCGTCTGGGCCATCGGGACGGTCGTCCTTTCGCTGGGCTGGCTTTTCATCTTTGTCCGGGCCTGGAGGAAGGTGGGAAAGGATTACAGGTTTGAGGACATCCCAGACTATTTCCGCGACCTTCCTTCTGATTTACCGCCCGCCCTGGTCGAAGTACTTCTCCGAGAAGGGAAGAAAGTGACACCGCGTTCGTTTACAGCAACGCTTTTTGACCTGGCCCGAAAGGGATATGTCGAACTCGAAGAGAAAAGAACGCAGAAGGAAGGTCTTTTCAGGGATAAGGAGGATGTGGAAACGACGATTACATTGAGGAAAAAGGACTATGCCGCTGACAGTCGTCTCCTCGGCTATGAAAAGAACTTGCTTGATTTTCTTTTTATGACGGTCGGTCGCCAAAAAGATGCTGGGACGGCCGGAGTTCGTTTTGGTGAAATAGAGGCTTTCCTCAAGGAAAAGCCACAGAAATTCCAGGAATGGTATACCGGCTGGGCCAAAAAAATCGACAGAGAGGCGAAAAACCGCCACTTCATCGAGCCAAAAAGCCTGAAGACGAGAAACCTATTCCTGGCCGCAACGATTCCCGTGGCTGTGCTGACGCTCAACCCTATCCTCGGCCTCCTGGCCGGCCTTTTGCTTCCCAAGATGAAGCGACGCTCCCAGCCCTGGGCGCGAGAAAACGAGCTGTGGAAAGCACTCGACCGCTTTCTGGACGATTTTTCTTCTTTCCAAGACCTGCCACCCGAGTCGTATAAACTCTGGGAGCATTATCTTGTTTTCGGCATCCTTTTCGGGAACGCCAGGAAAATCCTCAAGATGCTTCCCCTCATCCTGAAGGATGAGCGAGCGACGATTCCTGTTTGGTATAGGGGGCTTGACCGTTCTACCCTGGCCAGTCCGAGTCATCTCGCTTCCATCATCAAGAATATCGAATCGGCCTCGACCTCGCTTCATCGAGCGGCCACCTCGGCCGTTCATTATTCGTCCGGAGGAGGCGGCGGCTTTAGCCGCGGCGGTGGAGGCGGGGCGGGAGGCGGTGGTGGTCGCGCTGGGTGATCGCCGCATCGGCAGAAGAAGATTCGAGACGGTGAGGTTGACTTTAGCTGAGAGGCGTGCTAACTAAGAGTGGGAAAAAAAATTGGAATTCCCCATTTTTCAAAAGCTCGTTGACCTCATCGAGCGGAACGCGGCCGAGTTGACCAACAACTGGCTCGCCGATGTCCGCCGGGAAATGAGCCTGACCACCTACCAAAAGTTCGATAACATCGAGCTCTATAATCGAGCCTTTCGCGTCTACAGCCAGCTTGGCCGTTGGATCTCCCGTGAAACCACCAAGGAAGACATTGCCAGGGATTATATGGCTTTGGGCGCTGAACGCCGAAAAGAGGGGTTTGCCCTTTCCGAGGTTATCCATGCCTTGATCCTGATTCGGCGCAATCTTTGGAAGAAAATCCTGGGCGAGGGAATTCTCGACACGACGCTTGACCTTTACCAGGCTATCGAACTCAATAACCGAGTCACCCTCTTTTTTGACCGAGCTATCTATTACACGGCCGTTGGCTACGAGAAGCAGGATTGATTCGTCCATAGAGAAAAATTGTCGTTGTGGAGGAGGTATCGTGATCCGAGCGAAGAGGACATTTGAGTTTACTTGGATGTTCATCATTCTCATTGCGGTGGGATTCCTCAGCTGCCGCAAGAGTTCACCCAGCTTGGCTTACGATTGGATCACTATCGATGAGAACTATGTCCCCACTCACTACATCGAAGAATTCATCAAGAGTGATTCTGAAAGCAGGGGTTTGCTCCCGGTTTACATCAAGAATTACGACCGGGATAGGAATGTACTCCGCCGCTTCCGAGGCACCCTTTTGGCCAAGCCCAATGAGGGGGCCCTGAGGATGGCTTTTCCCGGGCTCGAGGATTGGATGCTCATCGACCTCAAGTACGAGAACGAAAAAAAGCAGGAAGTTCTGCGCACGATTCTTTACGTTCAAAGCGAAGGACAATGGAAGGTCGGCGACAGCGGACGCCTTCTCGAATAGGGGAGGCCGGATGAGCGAGGTTGCTTCTGTTCCCGTCCTCCGGAAGTGGGTTGTCGCCGGCCGGCCATGGGCTTTGCCAGCTTCGACGATGCCCGTCCTGTTTGGAACATCCCTGGCGGTCGTCGTGGGCGGGGCTTCCTTCCATCTCGGACGTTTCCTTATGGCCTTTTTAGGAATGGTTGTCCTCCATACGGCAGCTAACATGCTCAGCGATGTGTTCGATTATCGCCGTGGTCTTGATCGGCAAGTGACCCCTGTGAGTGGGGCCATCGTCAGGGGGTGGCTTTCGGCGCAGCAAGTTTTTCTTGGCTCCATTTTTCTTTTCGGCCTCGGCTCTTTAATCGGTCTCCTTCTTGTCCTCTGGGTTGGACCGGTGCTCTTGCTCATCGGGTCGGTCGGCGTGGCCGTCGGCGCTTTCTATTCTGTTCTCAAGCTTTATGCCCTGGGCGATTTAGCCGTCTTCCTTAACTTCGGCCTTCTCGGCTCTCTCGGGGCCTGGGTCGTCCAGACCCGAACTTTTGCCTGGATTCCCGTTCTCTGGGCCATTCCCATGGCCATGCTTGTTAGCGCCATCCTCCACGCGAATAACTGGCGAGACATCGCCATCGACAGGGAGAAACGAGTTCGAACCGTAGCTTCGCTCATTGGAGACCATGGCGCCCTCGTCTATTACGGGCTCCTTGTGTTTGGGCCTTTCGCTATCGACCTGGCTTTTATTTTCTTGCCGCGCTTTCTCCCTCACCACTTTCCCGCCATGCCGCTGACGTTCCTTATCGTTTTCCTTTCTTTTCCCAAGGCGCTTTCTCTCTGGGCAAGGGCACGGCGCCGTCACGCGCCGCGCCGACCCTTCGACTTTATCATCCTGGACGGCGCCACTTCTCAGTTCAACCTCTTCTTCGGAGCTTTCTCGACTCTCGCTGTTTGGATAGAAGCACTGGCTCAGGCCGTCTGAGTTCCTTTTTTTCTTCGGAAGCGCTTCAAACCACGCGCTTCTCGCCGTCGGCTCCAGGCTTATCGAATCGGTCGAAGCTGAAGGCAGAAAGGTCGAAATCCGTCTTTCCGTTGACGATGAGATCGCTCAGAATCCTTCCGACAGCGGGACCGTGCTGAAACCCGTGGCCAGAAAAGCCAACCGCGCAGAAAAACCCCTCGAGTGAAGGCGCCTGGCCGATGATCGGGTTATCGTCTGGCGTCACTTCGTAAAGTCCGGCCCAACCCCGGAGGAGGGTGGCCTGGCTGAGCGCCGGAACTCGATAGACGGCTGCGGCGACCACCTTTTCCATAAACGTCCGGTCCGTGTGGAGGTTAAAGCTGGGTGGCTCATCGGGGTCGCTCATCCCGAGGATGAGATTTGGGTCTGCCCCACGAAGATAGAAGGATACATCCTGGTCGATGACCATGGGGACAGGCCGCGGCAAGCTGGCTACCGGGCCGGTGGCGAAGGCCTGACGCCGGTAGGGCTTGATGGGAAGGTCAAGCCCGGCCATTCGAGCCACCGCCGCTGCCCACGGACCAGCGGCATTGACAACGACAGGGGAGGAGATTCTTTGAGACGCTGTCTCAACTCCCTGGACCCTGTCTTTAGCCACCGGGATCGCCACCACCTCTGTTTTTTCCTCAATCCTCACCCCCATTTTCCGGGCCGCGGTGGCGTATCCCATGGCTGCCAGATAGGGGTCAGCATAACCGTCTTCCGGCCCAAAAGTTGCGCCGAGGATATCCTGGCAATTGAGGTAAGGCCATCGTGCTCGGACTTCTTCAGGACGGAGAATTTCGACGGGGACTCGCAGTTTCCGCTGCGTCTCTACGGAACAAAGGAATTCACGCCACGTTTTCTCGGAGCTAGCTAAGAACAGGTATCCAGCTTGGGTAAAGCCGATGTCCATTCCAAACTCGGCTTCAAAATTTCGGAATACGCGGATGGATTCCTGAGACAGGAGAATATTTGCCGGATGGGAGAATTGTTGTCGAACTCCACCCACACTCAGCCCTGTGGAGCCCTGGGCAAGCAGGTTTTTTTCGAGAAGAAGGACCTTCTTGACACCGCGCTTGGCCAGGTTATAGGCGGTGCTCAACCCCATAATGCCGCCGCCGATGATGATCACGTCGGCTGTTGAGCGCCGGCTGGCCATTCGAACTCAAAAAAGCAAAACGGTGTCGCGTCTCGGTTTCCGCTCCACTATATTACAGGAAAAGAGGGAAAGCAAAACAATTCGCTACTTCCATTCTATTCTATTTCCCATGTCGATATCGGGTGGGGTGCAGACTCGGGAAAGAAAGGCCAGCTTGATTAAGCCATGGTTGTTGTCCTATGTTAATAAAGTCCCAGTTGCGTTTCCCAATCTATGAGGGAGGAGGAGGTATCAGGATGAGCCCAGATGTTCGAGGCGATATTCCCTGGCATTTAAAAAGATTTCAGGTCCGACTTTTCGAAGCCGGCCCCGAAGGCCGGACGCGCCTGTCCAGCCTGCTCAACTATTTTCAGGAAGCAGCAGGGGAGCATGCCGCTCGGCTCGGTGTCTCGGTGACCGACCTTCTGCCCAAAAACTTGACGTGGGTCCTGTCCCGATATCACGTCAAAATCTGGCGTTATCCCGCATGGATGGAGACCGTGGAATTGAAGACCTGGCCCTCGGCTCGCCAGGATTTTTACGCTCTGAGGGAATTAGAACTTCGGGGCCGAAGCGGCGAGCTCCTGGCCGCGGCCACGACATCGTGGATGATGGTTGACCGAACTAAAAAAAAGCCAATGCCGTTGGCCGACCATCTGCCCGTTTTCGCCGAGGACAGCCGCCGGGCTGTCGATGACCGCTTTGAGCCCATCCCCGTCCTGGCCAAAGTAGACCATGAGCTCCCTTTCCAGGTTGGCATCCGGGACCTGGATTGGAATCGTCACGTCAACCATGTGGTCTACATCGAATGGGCTGTCGAATCGACTCCAACTTATGTCATCTTAGACTACCTGCCCGTGGACATCGAAGTGGATTATCGGGGTGAAGCCTTCTTTGGCGATAATGTCGTCGCCCGGACCGAATGTCTTGCTATGGGCGAGGAGCCAACCTTTCTCCATCAAGTAATGAGAAAAGATAGCGGCCAGGAGTTAGCTCGCTTGCGGACAGGCTGGAGGAAAATGCCCGCCGAAGAGGTAAAAAGCCATGTCTGAAATTCTCTGGAGTCGGCCAAAATTTGAGGTTGAGGAAGCCAAGAAGGTCGTTGAGGATTTCTACGGTCTCGAGTCAAGCCTGGTTGAGCTCCCCAGCGAGAGGGACCAGAATTGGCATGTGCTGGCCAAAGGAGCCAAGGAGTTTGTCCTAAAGATTTCAAACGCTGCGGAGAGGCGGGAGTCCATCGAGTTTCAAAACCGGGTTATCGATCACCTGGCCGCGAAGCTTCCCCAGTTCACATGGCCTCGTCTCCAGCCCACCCGGAAAGGCGAGCGCATCATTTCCATGACCCATAGCCGCGGTCGTCAACATTTTGCCCGGTTATTGAGTTACCTTCATGGACCCTTTCTCGCTCAAATTCAGCCTCATCCCCCGGAGCTCCTGCAGAGCTTCGGCCGATTCCTCGCGGAAATGGACAGGGCGCTCATGACTTTTCCTCACCGTCCTCCGGAAAAAGAGCTCAAATGGGACATGAAAAGGGCCATACCCACTCTCCACTCCCTCTTTTCTTTTATGGAAGGGGAAGAGGAGCGAAAATGCGTAGCCTATTTTCTTCGCCTTTATGAAGAGCAAGGTCTTCCCCTCCTCCCCGAGCTCAGGACGAGCCTCATCCATAACGACGCTAACGATTACAATGTTCTCGTGGGACATGTTTCGTCTGACCCGGCTGGCCGATTCCGGCGCATCCTTGGGATCATCGATTTTGGCGATATGGTCCATGGCTACACAGTGAGTGAACTGGCTATCGGAATTGCTTACGCGGCTATGAATAAGAAAGACCCTCTGGAAGCGGCGGCGCACATGGTCGCCGCTTATCATGATGTTCTTCCCCTGCGTGAGCCTGAGGTTGAGGCCCTCTATGTTTTCGTGGCTATGCGGCTTTGCCTGAGTGTGGCCATAGCGGCCGAGCAGAAAAGGCTGGAAGAAGGGAATGAATATCTGGCCATCAGCGAAAAACCCGCCTGGAGCTTGCTCTGGCAGTGGCGAGACATCCACCCCGCTTGGGCTCGGTGCGTTTTCCGCCACGCTTGCCGTCTGCCCGCTTGTCCCCCGTCAGTCTATGTTAGCACCTGGCTGAAAACTCATCATCAGGATTTTGGTCCCCTCTTGGAAACTGATGACCAGAAAAAGCCACCCCTTGTTCTCGACCTGAGTCTGACAAGTCCAGAATTAGTCGCGGTGAGTGCTGGGGAGAGCGTCGAAGAGCTCAGTGGCTGGATATCTCGGCGTCTTGCTCATGCCCGCCGCAAGGTCGCCCTGGGCCGTTATAACGAGATACGCAGCTTCTATAATGCCGAGACGTTCAAGGTCGTAAGGAACGATAGAGACGAGCAGAGGACTCTTCACCTTGGAATTGACCTCTTTAGCGAAGCCGGCACCCCTGTCTTTGCCCCTCTCGATGGCGTTATCCACAGTTTCAACAACAACCGCCGTCCGCTTGATTATGGCCCGACGGTCATTCTGGAGCATCGGATTGACGAGGAGCACAGGTTTTTCACGCTCTACGGCCACCTCTCCGAGGATTCTTTAGCCGAGCTGAGAGAAGGAAAGGTCATCACCAAAGGCCAACCAGTGGGCCGGATTGGTCGTCCTGAGGAGAACGGTGGCTGGCCTCCCCATGTCCACTTCCAGATCATCGTTGACCTTCTCGGATGGCGGGGGGATTTTCCGGGGGCGGCTCCGCCGAGTCAGAAAGAGATATGGCTTAACCTCTGTCCCGACCCCACGTTTGTTCTCGGTATGGTCGAAGAACTTCCGGCCCCAACCCTTCCGGTGCGGACCAAGGAGGAGATTCTCCGGCTTCGTCGGAAACACCTCGGTCCTAATTTGAGCATTGCCTACCGGCATCCCCTCAAGATTGTTCGTGGCTTCAGACAATACCTCTACGACGAGAACGGCCAGCCCTACCTCGACGCGGTCAATAACGTCGCTCACGTGGGTCATTGCCATCCTCGTGTTGTCCGCGCTGCCCGCGAGCAGATAGCTGTCCTCAACACAAACACCCGCTATCTCCATGATTACATCATCGAATATGCCCTTCGCCTGGCCAGGAAATTGCCCGCCCCGCTGAGCGTTTTTTATTTTGTCTCGAGCGGCAGCGAGGCGAACGACCTGGCTCTCCGCCTGGCTTGGACCCACACGGGAAGAAAGGATGTCCTTGTCGTCGACGGTGCTTACCATGGCAACCTGAGCTCCCTCATCGACATCAGCCCTTACAAGTTCGACGGTCCGGGCGGCAAGGGTCAACCGCCCCATGTTCATAAGGTGCCGACGCCTGATGTTTATCGGGGGGCATACAGAGCCAGTGAACCTCGCGCAGGCTTTCTCTATGCTCAGACCGTTAAGGAAGCCATCAAGAAAATGGAAGAAGAGGGAAGGGGCCTTGCTGCCTTCATCTGTGAATCGTTGATGAGCTGTGCCGGACAAATCGTCTATCCGGAAGGCTACCTGGCTGAGGCCTTTGCTTCGGTGAGGGAGGCGGGGGGAGTATGCATCGCGGACGAGGTTCAGGTTGGTTTCGGCCGCGTGGGCACCCACTTTTGGGGCTTTGAAACGCAGGGTGTTTGTCCGGATATTGTGACGATGGGAAAACCGATCGGCAACGGGCATCCCCTGGCGGCTGTGGTCACCACGCCTGAAATTGCCGCCTCCTTTGACACGGGCATGGAGTATTTCAACACGTATGGGGGAAACCCTGTTTCCTGCGCCGTCGGGCTGGCCGTCTTGGACGTCATCGAAGAAGAGGGCCTCCAGAGCCACGCCCATGAGGTCGGGACATACCTGAAGGCGCGTTTGAACGAAATCAAATCAAGGTGTCCTCTCATCGGCGACGTCCGCGGCCTCGGCTTATTTCTTGGCGTTGAGCTCGTCCTTGACCGAGAAAAGCTCTGGCCGGCCACACGAGAGGCGGCCTATGTAGTCGACAGGATGAGAGAGAAGGGGGTGCTATTGAGCCTGGACGGTCCTTTCAGGAACGTGCTCAAGATCAAACCTCCTCTCGTCTTTACCAAAGCGGACGCAGATTTCTTGGCCATGAACCTGGCCGAAGTCCTGACCGAGGATGCACTCCAGAAAAGCGTTGAATTCGAGACGGGAAAAAAATAAGATAGGAAGGGACGAGTAAAAGTCCGTAATGGCGATTATTTTCGTGAAAATAAAGGCGAGGAGGGAAAAACCGTGTCACCTAAGATGAGTTCGAAATGGTTCCCTTTTGCTTTCGTCTCTCTCTTCCTCCTGAGCTTCTTTGCTTGCGGGAGAGAGGAGGAGCCAGCTGATTTGGTCCTTCTCAACGGCAAAGTTATCACCATAGAGAGGAAACTTCCAGAGGCAGAAGCTTTGGCTATCCGCGGAGACCGCATCATCGCCGTGGGGAAGGAGAAAACAATCAGACGCTATATCGGCCAGCTCACTCGAATCATCGACCTTGACGGCAAAGTGGCTGTCCCCGGTCTCATCGATAGCCATGGACATTTCATGAGCCTTGGCCAATCCAAGATGGTCCTCAACCTCGCTACCTGTCAGAGCTGGGAAGAAATCATCGCCATGGTCAAGGCGGCCGCGGAGAAGACCCCACCGGGGGAGTGGATTCTTGGCCGTGGCTGGCACCAGGAAAAGTGGGAGCGGCCGCCGGAGCCGAACGTGGACGGGTTGCCCATCCACGATGGCCTCAGCATGGTGAGTCCTCAGAACCCGGTTCTCCTCACTCACGCCAGCGGGCATTCTTGTCTGGCCAACGCCAAAGCCATGGAGCTAGCGGGAATAACCAAAAAGACGCCTGACCCGCCGGGTGGCGAGATCGTCAGGGACAAGAAGGGTGAGCCCATCGGCGCTTTTCGCGAGACGGCCCAAGGCCTCCTTCGTCAGGCTCTGAGCTTTCACCGGGCGGGTCTCAGCTCAGAAGTTTTGATGGCCGAGCAAAGGCGGTCCGTGGCCCTGGCGACAAAAGAGTGCCTGTCCAAGGGAATCACGAGTTTCCATGACGCCGGGGTTTCCTGGGAGGCGATTGAGCTTTATAAAGAGTTGGCTGAAAACGGCAAGCTTGGAGTTCGACTCTATGTCATGATTGGCGAAGGGAATCAAAAACTCAAAGAGGCTCTGCCCAAATACAGAATCCTTGGCGCAGGACAGAACCATTTAACTGTCCGATGCATCAAACGCTTGATCGATGGAGCCCTGGGAACCCACGGCGCCTGGCTTCTCGAGCCCTACGATGACCTTCCGACTTCTGTCGGCCTCAACACCACGCCTGTTGAGGAGATGAGGGAAACGGCCCGTCTGGCCCTCGAGAACGATTTCCAGCTTGCCACCCACGCCATCGGCGACCGGGCAAACCGGGAAACCCTCAACCTCTACGAGGAAGCTTTCCGGGCTCATCCAGAAAAAAAGGACCTGCGCTGGCGCATCGAGCATGCACAGCTTCTCCATCCTGACGATATCCCCCGATTTGGCTCACTCGGCGTCATTGCGGCCATGCAGGGTATCCATTGCCCGTCGGACGGCCCCTGGGTCATCCAGAAAATTGGGGAAAAGCGGGCCCGGGAAGGAGCTTACGCTTGGCGCTCGTTGCTCCAGAGCGGCGCCATCATCGCCAACGGCACGGACGCTCCGGTTGAGGATGTAGACCCCATCGCCTGCTTCCATGCTTCCGTCACCCGGCTCATGAAAGACGGACGGGCTTTTTTCCCGGAACAGAGGATGAATCGAGAAGAAGCCCTGCGCTCCTACACCCTCAACGCCGCCTACGCTGCCTTTCAGGAGGACATCCTCGGGTCACTGACGCCAGGAAAGCTGGCTGATATCACCGTTCTTTCCCAGGACATCCTCACTGTTCCAGAAGACCAAATTCTCCAAACGACCGTTGTCTACACGATCGTGGGCGGGAGAATCCTTTATCAAAACATCGCTGGCCAGAGCGAGTACTTTTTTGCTTTTCCAGAGGACTGAGCATCGCGGAGAAAAATATGGGTGGTTTCTTCGGAATTGTTTCTAAGGAGGACTGCGTCGAGGACCTTTTCTATGGAACGGATTACCATTCCCATCTCGGGACGAAGAGGGGCGGCCTGGCGGTTTTGAAACCGGATGGGTTCCAGCGCGTCATCCATAGCATCGAGAACGACCAGTTCAGGTCCAAGTTTGACAGCGAACTGGACAAGCTCCGCAGTCAAAGCGGAATCGGCGTGATCAGCGACTATGACGACCAGCCCTTGATCATCCGTTCTCACCTGGGCAACTACGCCATTGTCACCGTGGGCGCCATCAAGAACGCCGAGGAGCTGGCCGAGCAGGCTTTTCGAAGGCGGCGAATCCACTTTTCCGAGATGAGCGGCGGCGAGATCAACCCGACTGAGCTTGTGGCCACTCTCATCAATGAAGAAGAATCTTTCGAGGCGGGAATTTCGCGGGTTCAGGAATCGATCGAGGGTTCGTGCTCGCTCCTTATCCTGACCAGGGGAGGGATATACGCCGCGCGGGATAAATGGGGCCGGACGCCTGTCGTCTTGGGGCGGAAAAATGATAGCCTGGCTGTGACGCTGGAAACCTGCGCTTTCCCCAACCTTGGCTTTGCCGTCGAAAAATACCTGGGTCCAGGCGAGATCATCTTCTTTAACGCCGAAGGCTTCGAGGAGCGAAAACCAGCCCAGGCGCAGATGCAAATCTGTGGTTTTCTCTGGGTGTATTATGGGTATCCAGCTTCGAGCTATGAGGGAATCAACGTGGAATGGGTGCGGAATCGATGTGGCGCTTTCCTGGCTCGCCGGTATCCTGTCGACATCGATTTTGTCGCTGGCATCCCCGATTCGGGAATCGGTCACGGCCTTGGCTATGCGGCCGAGGCAGGCGTGCCCTTCAAGAGACCCTTTGTCAAGTATACGCCGACCTGGGCGCGGAGTTTCCTGCCTCAGAGTCAAGCTGTTCGCGACCTCATCGCCAGGATGAAGCTCATCCCCATCCGCGAGCTCATTGAAGGGAAGCGATTTCTTTTTTGCGAGGATTCCATCGTTCGAGGAACCCAGCTTAAGGAAACAATCCGGAGGCTTTATGAAGTCGGCGCCCGCGAGGTCCACATGCGGCCAGCTTGCCCGCCCCTGGTCTATGCCTGCAAGTTCCTTCTTTTTTCGACGTCCAAGTCGGAGTGGGATTTGGCGGCCAGGCGAGCCATCCGCGAGCTGGACATGGAGAGTGTAGCCGACCTTTCACCTTTCACTCGACCCGAAACCGAGGAATACCGGGCCATGGAGGAGAGCATTCGACGCCGACTCAACCTGACGACCCTTAAGTACCAGCGGCTTGAAGACCTCGTTCAAGCCATCGGCTTGCCCAAGGAAAAAATTTGCACCTACTGCTGGGATGGTGCGGAAATGCCGCCGTCGAAGGCGAAGGCGTGAACCCATTCAAGTAGTTCAAGTAGGCTATGGCCACGTACAGCATCTCGAAGATATCCACTTTCGAGACCTGTCCCCGCCAGTACCAATTCGCCTATGTGGACAACGTCAAGGTCGAAGTGGAGGAGACCATCGAAACCTTCCTCGGCGCCATAGTCCACGAAGCTCTGGAAAAACTCTACCGGGATAAGATGCACGAAAAGCTTCTTTCCCTCGAGGAGCTCATCGAAGATTACCGTCAGAGATGGGCTCAAAAATGGCCGGGGGAAGTGATTTTGGTCAAGAAAGATTATGCTCCCGAAAACTACCTCATGATGGGCGAACGCTATCTTCGGGATTATTATCGGCGCCATCATCCCTTCGAACGCGGCCGCGTGCTCGGCCTGGAGACAAAAGAACTCCTTCCCTTGGACGAAAAGGGGGACTATCTTCTCCACGTTCGTATCGACAGGCTCGTCGACATGGGCGACGGCATCTATGAAATCCATGATTATAAAACCAGCTCGGTGCTGCCAACGGAGGAGGAGCTTCAGGGAGATAGACAGCTGGCCGCCTATGCCCTCTGGGTCAAACAGCGATTCAGGGATTTTGAGAAGGCCCGCCTGGTCTGGCATTTCCTGGCATTTGATAAGGAAATGGAACTCTGGAGAACAGGCGAGGAGCTCGAAACCGCTCGCCGGGAAATCCTGGCTCGCATCCGGGAGATCGAGGCGGCGCGCGAGTTTCCGGCTGTCGTCTCCCGGCTGTGCGATTGGTGTGTCTATCGGTCTATGTGTCCGATGTGGAAGCACGGCGCCGAGCTCGAAGCCAAAGCGGAAAACGAATATCTTGACGACCCCGGGGTGAAGCTGGTTGATGAGTACGTTCGCCTCCAATCTGAGCTGAACAGTTTTGCTCGGGAGACCAACGAGAAATTAGAAAAAATCAAGGCAGCCCTGGTCAGGTTCTGCCAAAGGGAGGGTGTCGCCGTTGTCTTCGGCACAGCCAACAAGATTACCGTCAAGGAGCATGTCTCTTTTCAAATTCCGGCTAAGAGCTCGGTGGAGAGGAAACGGTTGATGGATATTCTCCGCCAGTCTGGCCAATGGGAAAAAGTGGCGGATATCGACGTTTTTGCCCTGGCCAGAGCGATAAGAAACAGGGAATTGGATGAATCGCTGATCAAGGCCCTTGAGGAATGCGTGAAAATGGAGAAAGGCTATCGATTCATCCTTTCTAAGAAATGAGGCGAGCGAGGGGGTTAATTTTCTTGAAGTGGTTTAAGCTGGCCTTCCTTGTTTTAGGTTTGTGGGTGTTCTTAAGCGCGTGTGGCCGTCCCCCGACAGTAGAAGAGGAGCTCCTCGGAAAAATCGACACTCTCTGTAAATTAGCTGAACTTAAGGACCTGGATGCCATGATGGCCCACTTTGCCGAGGCCTTCGTCGACTTCCAGGGGAGAACGAAGAGCGGGCTCCGATCGCTGCTGAGCGGCTATCTGGCCGATCGGAGGGGCATCGTCGTCCATCGGCTGAGCGCTCATCTAATAACGCTTGAGGCCAGCCGGGCCGTGGCGGAGGTTGAGGTGGCCCTGTCCTCGGGTCAAGCCGAAGCTCTCCGTCGGCTCATCAAAATTGCCCCTGACATCTACCGCATCGAAATCCATTTTGTCCGAGAAGCTCAAGGATGGCTGGTTGCGCACGCCGCCTGGACATCGCTCGAACTTTCTGACCTTTTGCCCGAATCTTTGGCCATCCTGAGAAAGATATTCCCCGGACTTTAACTCCTCAAAGACCCCCCGTCAAGAAAGGTCTCAGGTGAAAGATTTCAGCTTTGAACCAAGCTCGGCCAGTTGGAGCTTGCGGAGAGCCTTGGATTCGATCTGACGGATCCTCTCCCTGGTGACGCGAAGTTTTTTCCCCACCTCTTCGAGGGTCAACCCGCCTTCCTGGCTGAGCCCGAACCTGAGCTTGATGACTTCTGCCTCCCTGTCGGTGAGGTGGCGCAGGGCCGCCTCGATTTGTTCGCGCAAACAGGCATGGATGATGGTATCGGGCGGCGAAGGAGTTTTCGTGTCTTCGAGGAAATCGCCCAGCATGCTTTCTCCCGTCGGGCCAACTGGCGTATCCACAGAGACTGTCTCTTGCGTTGTCTGGAGGATTTCGCGCACCTTTTGTGGGGTCAGGCCTGTTTTTTGGGCTAACTCTTCGACAGTCGGCTCACGGCCGGTTGAGCTCAGGATTTCCCGGCTCGTTCGGTTCATCTTCTGTAAAGTCTCTGTCATATGGACGGGGAGTCGGACGGTGCGGGACTGGTCAGCGATGGCCCGGGTGATGGCTTGGCGGATCCACCAGGTGGCGTAGGTCGAGAACTTGTGGCCGAGCCGGTAGTTGAACTTTTCGGCCGCCCTCATCAGTCCGATGTTTCCTTCTTGAATGAGGTCGAGAAAATGAAGTCCTTGATTCTGATACTTTTTGGCCAGAGAGACGACAAGCCTCAAATTGGCGGCGACGAGCTCTTGTTTAGCTTGATTCTTCATTTTCTTGCCCAGGGTGATAGCCTTAAGAGCCTGTTTTCCAGAAGGGGTAAGAGCCTGGCCATGGCGCTCTTTGCAGCAAGATAGCTTAACCCGGACGGATTCGGCCATGGTCTCAATAGCGCCCGGCCGAAGTTCCAGTCTTTTCAGGGCCCGGACGAGCTCTACAACGAGCCTTGCCCTACGACGCCTGGATTTTTTTATAGCTGGAATACGGAGTAGACGAGAGGCCGTCTGCCTTAACTTTTTTAATTCTTGTCTGGCCTTTTGCATCCTTTTTTGAAGCAAGATACTCTGGGCCTCTTCCTCCGGCCAGTCAAAGACCTCCTTCCAGGCCACCTTTTTGGTCTTGAGGCTTTCCTCCAGTCGCCGAATCTCATCGGGAAAATGGGGTGTCATGACCAAACCTTTGAGGAGAAGCTGATGGCCTTTTTCCATTCGCCTGGCCAGCCGAACTTCGCCCTCTTTGGTCAGGAGCATGACCCGGCCCATATCCCTGAGATAAAGCCTGATAAGGTCCTGGCCTGATTCTTCGCTCCGAGTCGATAACTCTGGATGAAATGCCTGGGCCGGAACTTCCTTTTCCTCGAACGAAGTTCGTCCCCATTCTCCGCTCGATAATGTGCCGCCTGGAGGAAAGAAAAAGAACTGCTCTTCTTCCTCGAGCTGGAGAAGCGCCAGTTTGCGTTCATTATCAAGATGATGTTGATTCATCCTGTTTTTCCTTTATTCATACTATTCATATATATTTACTAAGAAAAAGGAGAAAAAGTTTCATTTTTGTTTTTTTCTTTATTTTCCCTTCTTTATTGATAAGAGCCTTTGCCCTCTTCCAGCCTTCCTCTTACCCTCTCCGCAGCTTCGAGCGAGCTGAAGAATCAAGTGCTGGCTGTTTAAGGGAATTAGCAAAAGGAGGGGTTTCGGGATGGTGGGTCCTTGCCCAGCCAGCCAAACAAGAACCCATCAAAATTATATCATACCATTTCTATAAATTCAATAGGAATTAGCCCTGAAAATCGGCTTAAGGTAGGAGCGCCAGGACTTACCCCAAAAATTGGCCCTAATTTAGGCTAACTTATTTTCTTTCTATTAGATACACAGAAAACCATCTGGTTGGGTTAATTTTGGGGTAACTTTTTGGATACAATGGGGTCTCCAATGCTATATTAACGGAAA
>CAYUKK010000137.1:0-5740 GCA_964445305.1 uncultured Eubacteriales bacterium | reverse complement strand
ATCAAGAAAAGCGCACTCGTCTTTGAAGTGCCTGAGAAGAAAAAGCTGAGGTTGGCCAGTTTTTTCGGATTTTCTTCCTGCCAGGAATGACCATTTCTCTCGTTCAGGTCAAGCGGCTCGAGCTCGGTCATCCCTTCCCCGGGTAAACGTGTGGGGGAGTTTCCAGAGAGGGTAATCGCGAAGAATGCTGTCCTTAGCGAAAGGTCCGCGCTGGATAAGGCCCGGGGCGCCGCCCTTATACCCTAAAACGGATAGCGAAAGCTCGGGCTCAAAAATCAGCCGGTCTTTGATTCCGTTGTATTCGACGGTTATGCTGTTCTCCTCGAGTCTCCATCGGCCTTCGGTCTTTACGATGCTGCGGTTGTCGTAGTTTCCCGGAGTCCAGCTTTCCACATGAATCTCGGCGATCCCTCCTTTTTTCAGGATCAGGATGATGTTCCATTCGGATTCCGAAACGGGGCTGTACGATCCTTCGACAGGCTGGCTGGCCGTTCTCCGGCATCGGGGGAGAATCGACATAAGAGACAAGACGAGGAAGAGCACCAGAACAACCGACGGACGAATTCGCATCTCAAGCCTCCATCGTCACGGAGCCAGCCGCGCCATCCTGAAATGAGGAGAAAGTCTCCGCTTTGAAAATTCAGTCGACTAATTCGTCTTCATCTGAAAAACAAATTCCTTTCCAATTCTCCATCCTGCCGGCTCAGTCTGGATTGGGCGCGACATGAAAGCGATAGCATTGCGTGAACCTCGCCTCAGGCCTGTCCCGGAATAAACAAGGCTCAGCAGACGATAATTATATGGAGGTCCATGACGTTGGTAAAGGTGGGTCCGGTGATGAGGAGGTCGCTGAGTGGCTTGAGGAAGTGGTAGGAGTCATTGTAGCCAAGATAGATTTCGGCATCCAGGCCGAGCGACCGGCCGCGCCGCACCGTCGTGCCATCAACGATAGCTCCGGCCGCCTCGGTCGGCCCATCTGTTCCGTCGGTTGCGCCGCTCAGGATGACGATACCCTC
Source organism: uncultured Eubacteriales bacterium (assembly GCA_964445305.1). Lineage (GTDB taxonomy): Bacteria > Acidobacteriota > Aminicenantia > Aminicenantales > UBA8522 > CAYUKK01. Next base: position 4,724 of record CAYUKK010000137.1, on the reverse strand, counting down.
AAGGCCTTCGATGCCGATGGCAGCCGCCAGGCAGAGTTCCTGGTTGCGGCCGCCCAGCCCCTTGCCGTGAACCGTGACCGTCGTTTCCCCGCCCGAGATAAGGCAGGCGGGAGGTCTGACTGGCTGGCCGCTGCGAAGTATTTCCTTAGCCAGGGCGGTGAACATCCGGGCGATTTCCCTCGCTTCTCCTTCGACAAAAGTCGAGAGAACGAGGGTGTTGTAGCCGAGTGAGCCGGCTTTTTCGGCCGCCGCTTCGACGGCCAAGGCGTTATTTCCGATGATGAGGTTCTGGGTGCGGCTCAAGGCGTCATCGCCAGGTTTTGGCGTTTCTGGAATTTCACCCCTTTTTCCTTTTTCAAGATGCTCTAAGACGGCGCGCGGAACCCTGCCTTTCAGGCCATATTTTTCTATGACGCCCCAGCAATCGTCGAACGTCGTCTCATCAGGAACAGTCGGACCCGAGGCAATGCTATCGAGCCTATCTCCAACGACATCAGAGAGGATGAGGGAGATGAGGGTTGCGGGATGGGCTAACCGCGCCAGCTGCCCCCCTTTAACGGCCGAAATGTGTTTGCGGATGGCGTTGATCTCGTCGATGGTTGCCCCGCTTTCAAGGAGAAGTTTTGTTACTTGCTTCTTTTCTTCAAGGGGTATTCCTTTGGCTGGGACGGGAAGGAGGGCCGACCCGCCGCCCGAGATGAGGAAGAAGACGAGGTCTTTCTCCCTTGCCCCGCTGACGAGCCCGGTGATTTTCTCTGCGCCTCGCCTTCCCGCTTCATCGGGGAAGGGATGGCCAGCTTCGGTGATTTGGATGGAGCGGAGCGGCTTGGTGTAGCCATACTTGACATTGATGTAGCCCGCCGTCAGGCGTTCGGCCAGGATTTCCTCGAGCGGCTCGGCCATGGCTGCGGCCGCCTTCCCGGCGCCAGCAACCAGGACATTATCGAAATCATCGAGGTTGTAACTCCGCTCGCTAACTCTTAGAATGTTTCCCTCGCGTCGCACGTGCCTTCGCACGGCCGTAGCCGGGTCGACGGCTTTGAGCGCCGCCCGAAAAATCGCCTCCGCCTCCCTCCGCATTCTCTCAAGTTTATTTTTCATTTCTCTACTCCCCGTCCTTCGTCCGTACATAAAAGCTTTCCATGCCCCGACGCTCGAGCTCAATCCGCCAGGCTCCGTTCAGGGCATGGCCCAAATTGCTCCGTCCAGAGCGGTCGAAGACGGGAATAAGTCGCCGGTCGATTGGATAAACCTACGGCAGTGCCCTTACCGGGGAAAGCTATCCGTTCGAACACGCGCCTCTCGGTTGACTCTGGCCAAGCGGCAATTAGAAAATTACCGAGGTGCTCTAACAGGCGAGAGCGATGTGCGGCATATTCCGGGCCAATCGCCAGAGGAAAATGTAATATAACAAATATCGCCTTTGGTCAATGAGAAATAGCTGAAGGGTGAACGGGGTTTTCCGGCCAGGGAGGTCGCACGTCGCGCGAGCATGACGATAGGAAGATGGCTTTTACCGGGTGAGTCTTGGGTTCAATTTTTGGGAGTTTTGAGCGGGGCTATTGGCGGGGTTCGGCTGGGGGTGTTGGCGGCGCTGGGGGTTTGAGGATTTCGAGGAGGAGGCGGTTTTTCTCCGAGCGCGTCTCACCGATGCTGGTCACGTAGATGGCCGGGTCATCGACGACCGGGCATTTGTTCTCGCAGATGCCGCAGCCGATGCAGAGGTCGAGGTCGATGACCGGGGCGAGAGGGGTCTGGATGGTTCCGTCGGGAAGCTTGACTTCTGTCCGGACCAATTTTATCGCCTTGGGTGATGTCGGACAGTGTTCCTCGCAGACGATGCAGGGCGAGCCAAGAACATAGGGAATGCAACGGTTCTTGTTGACCCAGGCCGTGCCGATGACAACCTTTGTCTTTTCCTCGATGGTGAGCTCTTGGATGGCACCCGTCGGGCAGACCTGGCTGCAGAAGGAACAGTAGTATTCACAGTAGCCGATGCTCGGGACGAGGACTGGAGTCCAGATTCCCTCCGGGCCTGCTTCTCCCAGCGCTGGCTGGAGCCCGTTGGTCGGGCAAACCTTCATGCATTCACCGCACTTGACGCACTTCTGGAGGAACTGGGGCTCGGGGAGGGCTCCGGGTGGCCGGATGAGCTTGTTAGCGGCGCGCTTGCGGGCGGGCGTTATCTTGAAGAAAGGCGCGGCGATAATTGCCAGCGCCGATGTCAAGAAGAGTTTCCGGCGCGAAAAATCGACCACTTCAAACTTTTCCGTCCGCCTCGTTACGGGAAACGACACGGCCGCTGTCGGGCAGATGGCCGCGCAGGTGTAGCAGTAGACGCATTCATGACTCCGCCATTCTTTGTTCGGGTATGGGTTAGCCTGGGTCTGGCAGTGGAGCGTGCACAGGTTGCAGTCGATGCATTTTTTTTCGTCAATCCTGACTTTAACCACATTCCAGCGGGCCAGAAGGCCGAGCAGGGCGCCGAGCGGACAGAGGTAGCGACACCAGAATCGCTCCCTTGTCCAGTTGAGAAGGACGAGGCCGAGGAAGATGAGGCCCAGGAAAAATCCCTGCTGGAAAGTCTGGTTGACGGATAGGGAGCCGAAAAGCTGAGCCAGCGAATCTCCTGCCGAACCCAGGCGAAGGCTGTAGAAAAGGCCGATGAAAGCGGAAAAGAACCGGGCAAGCCAGGGAAAGACAGCCGTGACGAAGGAGCGGTAAAGCAGGGAAAGAGGGTCGGCTATCCCGACAAGGTCGACCGTGAAAATGCTACCGACGAGGACAAAGACAAGAAGGTAATATTTCCAGGCGAGGCATCGCTCTTCTTTCTTTTCTGTTTTGCTCTCTTTCCCGGGACGTGGTCGGAGGAGCCGAGCTTTCTTAAAGACGAAAGAAAAAAACTGATGAACTGAGCCGAAAGGGCAGACCCAGCCACAGACGTAGCGGCCAGCCACGACTGTCACGACGATCGTGGTCCCGGCCAAAGCGAACGCCGTAAAGAATATTCTTGAGGCCAGTGTAGTGGCCAGCGCCGCGAGCGGGTCGAAGTGGAAAAAAATTTCGACGCGACCGATGTAATCTTCGCCGGTGAAACGCGTGCCGAAGAGAAGATAAACAAAGAGACCGAAGAAAACCGTCTGGCTGAGGACACGGAGAAGCTGAAGAGCCCGATATTTCTTAGACCGTTCTTTTTTCAACGCGGATTTTCTCCAGGTCAGCTTGGCCCAGCCCGCGCTTTTGAGCGAGGCTGAGATAAGGTAGGTCGCTGGGCTCCAGGTCAAAGAAGGAAGCGCCGAGTGCGTCCACCGCCACCGGGTCCGTGCCGGCGACAATCGACTTCTGGAGCTTGGTGTCGGAGACCCGCCCTCCCTGCGGACCGTTGCGGAAGAGGATGCGGTAGGCGTCGAGGACGGTAAGCTCGGGCTTGAAGAAAGCGGCCAGGTCGACCATGGCTTCGTCGAGCCGCTGATGGAGCTGGTTTCGGCTACCGCCGATGGCGCCGAGCCAATTTTTCATGCCGAGGGTCAGTCGTGACAGGCTATGGTGCTTGGCGATGGGGACGTTGATGAGTTTGTCCGCCTCAACGAAATCGGTGTAAACTTCCCAGTCCTTGAGCCATTCGCCTCGCAGAGCCATCTTCTTCAGGCGGAAAGGGTTAACATAAGGGGCTTTGGCGCCGGCAGCCTTGGCTGCCTCGGCGATTCCGGAGCGGGCGTAACAGCGCTGGGCCTGGTTGATGGTGTTGTCCATGACCGTGACCTCTTTGGCGCCGGCGTCGAAGCACAGCTCGACAAGTGTCCTGACGACCTCTGGGTTGGTGCAGGCAGCGAGCTCGGGCGTCCTGTCCCAGCCGATGTTGGGCTTGATGACAACCCTATCGCCCTTGGCCACGAACCGCTTCATCCCGCCGAGCGCAGCGATGGCCTCGCGGGTGATGGCGGCCGGGGAATCGCCCTGGACGACGGCGAGAGAGGGAGGGCTCGCCGCCTGGGCGAGAAGCGACGGCCTGAGGCCGAGGAGAAAGCTTCCCGCCGCCACATCCTTTATGAAATCACGTCGTTTCATTCGCGCTCATCCTCATCATTGATCATCACTTCCATGACGTTCTATTCTTTTCCGAGGGAACGGATATAATCGATGATGCCCTCATAAATGCCCTGAGCAACTTGTTTCCGGAAAGAAGAGCTGCGCAGTCTTTCTTCTTCCTGAGCGTTACTCAGGTGGGCGATTTCGACGAGAACCGAGGGCATCTCGCTGCCGATGAGGACCCAAAAAGGGCCTCCCTTGGCGCCGAGGTTTTCAACGGCGCCATAATTCCGGGACAAACATTTTACCAGATTTGCCTGGATTTTTTCAGCCAAATCGCGCGATTCGAGGATGTTGCTGTTCTGGACGATTTTCTTGATGGTGGCTTGCATTTCGCTGAGGGTCTTGGTCGACGTGGCGTTTTCCCGAGCGGCGATCTCGTTGACTTGAGGGTCGGGACTGAAATTGAGGTAGAAGGTTTCGACTCCCCGCCGTTTCGAGTTGCGGTGGGCATTAGCGTGGATGGAGATGAAGATGTCTGCCCCCTGCTGGTTGGCGATGACGGTTCGCGTTTCAAGGGGGACGTAGATATCCGATTCCCGGGTCAGGATGACTTTGAGGCCTTTCCCTGTTTCGAGGAGCTTTCGAAGCTCGAGGGCTACGTCGAGGACGATGTCCTTTTCCTTTTGTCCTTT
>CAYUKK010000136.1:0-23028 GCA_964445305.1 uncultured Eubacteriales bacterium | reverse complement strand
AGCAGCCGTTATGCCGTTGGAGCGGGTGATGGGGATGTGCATGGACTCGGGCCGGAGGGCTTCGGTTGAGCGGAGCTGGGGGTTGATTCGTCCTGTCTCTCGATAGTCGACGGTCGCAGCGATCGAGCTTATTTCAGAGAGCCCAAGGAAAGAATAGCCATCGATCATTCCAGGGTAAGCGGAGAGCCCAGTGGCGTCGATGATTCTCGCTCCAGGTGGAATGGACAGGTCTCTTCCGACAGCTTCAATTTTTCCCGCCCTGATGATGAGCATTCCTTCCGTGATGTCCTCCCCGACGACCGGAACGATGCGGGCTCCCTTGATGACCGTGCATTCTTCCTCGGAAGCAAGGCTCACGCGGGCAAGGATGCCCACGGCTAAGGCCAAAACAATGACGATGAGAGTTCTTTTCATGGCTCACCTCATCCTTTTTTGGGCGCCGCCGACCGCCTGGCAGCTTGCTCCTTATCCTGCCGTTCTTTGAGGTAGAGGTCGCGGTCGAAGTAGATTTCGCCTTCAATGATGGTCATCTCGCAGCGGGTGTACGCACTGAGCGGATGCTCATGAAAGACGGCCACATCGCCGTGCTTGCCGACATCAATGCTACCGGCTATCTTGTCGACCCCGAGCTGGATGGCCGGGTTGAGCGTGATGAGCTTAAGCGCCTCTTCCTCGGCGAGGCCGCCGTACTTAACGGCCTTGGCGGCGTCGTTAAACAACCGCCGGATACGCTCACTGCTATCGGAGTTGATGGAGACGACGATGCCATGCTGGGCGCAGTAGGCGACCATGGGGGCGATTCCTTCTTCTGCCTCCACTTTGTAGGCCCAGTTATCCAGGAAAACGGAAATGCCGATGCCTTGAGAGAGGAGCTCGGGGACGATTTTATAGGCTTCTGGAATGTGCTCGAAACAGGCCACCTTGAACCCGAACTCTTTGGCGAGGTTGATGAACTCGAGGGTTTCATCGGCGCGGTAGGAATGGCAGCGGGCGACGAGGTGGCCCCGGAGCAGGTCGGCCAGGGTTTCAAGCCTTAAGTCTCGCCGCGGCGGCAGAAGAGTTGGCGGTGGGTTCTTCGCCTTCATGGCCTGGCGATATCTTTCCCACTCTTCCATGTAGTTTTTGGCGCGAAGGAGCTCGCGCCGGATGATGGCGTTTACTCCCATCCTGGAGATGGGGTAGCGGGGCGGAGCGGTTGTCGCAGGTCGGTTGGCCTGCTTGGGGTTTTCGCCGAGGGCAAACTTTAAGGTTGGTGTGGCCTCGTGGACAACCATTTCCTCAGCCGGACGGCCCCATTTCAATTTTAAGGTGACGTTTCGGCCGCCGATGGGGTTGGCGCTCCCGTGGAGGGTGTGAACCATGGTCACGCCGCCGCTCAGGGCGGTCAGGATGGACAGGTCCTCGGGGTGGATGACATCAGCCATGTCGACCTCGGCGGTGATGACATCGCCCGTTTCGTTCGTTCCGGAGAGGGCAATATGGGTGTGGGAATCGATGATGCCCGGCATGACATACTTGCCTGAAACATCGATAATCTTGACCCCGGGCGGCGCTTGGATGTTCTGCCCAACCTGACGGATGATGCCGTCGATGATGAGGACATCGCCCTTTGGCAAGACCCCTCCTGTCACCGTCAGGATTGTGCCGTTCTTGATGAGCAGGCTGCCGCCGGCCCGAGTAGAGGGAGCAGCCAAAAAAGCGAAGAAGATGGTCCAAGTAACCCCAAGAATGAGCTTTCTGGTGATTCGCATTTTCTTCCTCCCTCAGTTCCCCTGGCGAGGAATGCGAGTGGCCCGGAGCTCGGCGTTTCCCATCGGCGTAGAGATGGTTCCCTGGAAGGAATCTTTTTCAGCTCGGCCGGTGAAGGCCATCTCCATGGCCTGGCCCATTATCGTGGCCGAAATGGTGAAGGTGAACTCGTTGCCGCTCAGGGATCCCGCCTCGATTTCCCAGCGGCCCATCTCACTCGCCATGAACCCTCGGACTTCGTTTCCCTCCTGCTCGAGCTCTACGGTCCCGGCCATTTCACCCATGGCGCTCCGCACGGTGACATTCCAGGTTCCAGCCAGGTTGAGAGTAGCGGGGGCGGCGGCTGCAGCTGCTTTTTTCTCGATGGGGAAAAGGATGCCGTCGATAAAGACTTTCTCGGTTTCGGTTTTCTCGGCGAAGATTTCGCCCCTGGTCAGGATGACGTTCGCTACTTTGCCGGGCTCGAGGCTCCCGAGGATGGGTTCGATGCCCAGAAACCGGGCCGGGACGATGGTCATAGCCCTGAGCGCCTCTTCGGCTGGCAATCCCGACTGGATGGCAGCCCGGACATTCTTCAGGATGGCGTTCGTGTCGGTGAGGCCAAAAGAGGTGAGCGCAAAGGGAATGCCGGCCTGGTAAAGGTGATTGGCGTTGGCGGGGTATATCTCCTTTTCTGCTTTCTTTTTTTCCTCCTCCCCTTTTTGCGTGTATTCGCTGGAAAGAGGAGGCTCAAAATGCAGCGACACGAGGAGTGGCACGCGGGCTTTCTTGAGGGCGTCAGAGACTCGCCAGGCTTCGGTCGCGCCGCTCAGCAGGGCATTGAGCTTGAACTCCTCCCGCAAACGGAGGGCCCGCCTGATATCCTCCTGGTTGGCGCAATGAATGACCACCGGTTTCTTGTCGACGACATAGGGGATGAGGGCCTCAAGGAAAGGGTCGTAGGCCGGCCTCTTGAGCCCCTTCTGGAGCTTGTTGAAACGAGAGCGATGCGCGGCATAATGGGCAGCGTCCAAAAAGGATTGGCGGAGGAAGGCCATCGTGCCCATCAGGCTCGAAGGATAGGCGCCGCGTTGGGTGACAAGATGGATGTGGAGAGCGACCGGGTTCTTGACGACCATGGTCGAAGCTTGGTCGCCGTTGAGGTTGAGAAGCACACTCTGCCCGGCAAAAATTCCTGACTCAGGGGCGACGACGACCGTCGTCACTCCTAAGCGATGAAAAGCGTCGATCGTCGTCTTCTTCGGCTTGAGCAGCTTGAAGGCCTCAATCTCCGGGCCAAGGGCTGGTTTTTCTGCTGCTTGACTTTCTTCAGCTTCAGGTTGAGCGCCGGCTCGTTCGGCCCTCGGCGCTTCGAGGAAGATAGTGGTGTGGGCGAGGATGAGCCCCGGGTAGGCAGTTAGGCCCTCAGCCTCGATGAGGTCGGCATCTTCAGGAATCTTTACTATCCCTATCTTTCCTATAGATTCAATAAGACCATCACGGATGATAATCACCCCTTTCTCGATGGGTGGGCCGGTGACGGGGACAATCCGGCAGTTGACGAGCGCATAGGTGGGCAGAGTCTCTCCCGGGAAAGCAGATGTCCAGGACAAACTGAGGGTGAGAAGGGAAAAAAGAAAAAGTCTTAACCATGGCTGAAGTTCTTTACGCATGGGCCTCCTTTCCCATTGGGCGAGCAAGCTTGGAGCACAAGATTTTAGCAAAAAAACAAAAAGCCCGTCCACCAAAATGAGTGAACTGTCTACATGTTCACCCGGGCACTTGGCTTTTGGACGAAAATAAGGTAAATGGGGAGGAGTCTAGTTTATAGAAGATGAAGAGAGGCTTAGAAGAGCTCTTTGGCCAAGTGGCCTGGCGCTATGAGCTCATCAATCATGTCCTGACCTTTGGCCTGGACATTGCTTGGAGGCGGAAGGCAGCTCGTCTGGCGACGAAGGGCGGCGGTTCGCTCTGGCTCGATGTCTGCAGTGGTACGGGTGAAATGGCCCGGAGTCTTTATCGTGAGTCGCGTCGCTCTTCACACCCGGTAAAAATCGTCTGCCTCGATTTCTGTCCTGCGATGTTCGACGAGTTTAGAAGGATAGGGCAGACATCTTCTTTCCTCCTTGTTTTGGCCGAGGCGGGGATGCTTCCCTTTCCGGATGGGGTTTTTGACGCTGTCATGATCGCCTTCGCCACCCGCAACATCCACACGATGCGGGAAGCACTCGTCCATTGCCTTAAGGAATTCCACCGCGTCCTCCGTCCGGGCGGCCGCTTCATCAACCTGGAGACGAGCCAGCCCCGCTCTCATCTCCTCCAAAAAGTTTTCCATGCTTACCTTAGAGTAACGGTCAAACCGATCGGACATTTGCTATCGGGTTCGAGACCGGCTTTTGCCTACCTGGCCGAGAGTATCCGCCGGTTTTATAGCTCCTCAGAGTTCGGCCGGCTTCTCGAGGCCGCGGGATTCTCTCGGGTTGAGGAAAGGCCTCTTTTTTGGGGCGCCGCGGCCATTCACCTTGCCTTCAAGAAGTGAAGCCGCCTGAGCCTTTCCAGCGTTTAGATGGGAAAGGCGTTAAGGGAAGAGTTTCTTGGCCACGCTGGCGAGGCTCTTGGCATAGCTCTCGCAGCAGCGCAAGGCCCGTTCGTCCGGCTTCCCTATCGAGACCGGGCCATAGTGGTCGCCGCGGGGATCACCACACACGACCATACCATGGATGAGCCAGGCTTCAAGGATGCTCAGCACCGTCGTCTCGTTGCCGCCGCCGACGTTGGCTGAACTGGAAAAGGCGCCGCCGACTCGGCCGCGCAGCTGGCCGTGGAATTTGACGCTTTCATCGAGAAGCTTCTTCATGGGCCAGGCGAGAGAACCATAATAGGTCGGCGAGCCAAAGACGAGGCAATCGTAGCTCAAGAGATTCTCAGCTGCCGTCTCCTCGACCTTCTTCAAATCAACAAAGAGACCCTCCCGTCCAAGAACGTCCGCAATCTTGCTCGCCATCTTCTTTGTGTTCCCCGTTTTGGAATAATAGCATACTAAAGCTTTGGCCAAGGCGATACCTCCTTTTTGGGACAAATTTTCTGAGATTTCCCGAAGAAAGAATTTAACAAAAAGAATGCTCGGCCTGCAAATTCAGAGCTCAACCCGGGATTCGGGTTTTTTAGGGTTAAAAAAATTTTCAGAAAGGCATAGAATATGGAATAGAGCTGTCGCCACTCAATCTCCTTAAGGAGCGAAGCCATGTCGAGACAGGAATTCCTTCTTGTTCTTCTTATCGGCCTGCTCATTCTGCCGGTTTTTGCCTCCTCCGGCCAGCCGGGTGACCTTACCGCGGACGAGAAGAACACGATCGAAGTCGTCAAGAAAGCCAAGAACTCTGTCGTTTTCATCACCAACCTCCAGTACGTCCGCGATTTCTTTTTTGTCTCCGACCAGCCGGTGGCCCGCGGCACGGGGTCTGGTTTTGTCTGGGACGATAAGGGGCATATCGTTACCAACTTCCACGTCATCGAGGAAGGAGACAAATTCATGGTCAGCCTGCCCAACCAGCGCCAGGTCGAAGCCAGGCTCGTCGGCCGCGAGCCAGCCAAGGACATCGCTGTGCTCAAGCTTGTGGAGCGCGTTCCCGACCTGACACCGGTCGTCGTCGGGACATCGAAAAACTTGGAAGTGGGCCAGAAAGTCATCGCCATCGGCAACCCCTTCGGCTTTGACCACACCGTCACGACCGGAATCGTGAGCGCCCTGGGCAGGACGATGCCGGGAGCAGGCGGAGTGACGATCAGGGACATGATCCAGACGGATGCGTCCATCAACCCGGGCAATTCGGGGGGGCCACTGCTCAACTCTGACGGCCAGCTCATCGGCATGAACACCATGATCGTCAGTCCCTCCGGCGCCTCGAGCGGGCTCGGCTTTGCTGTCCCTGTTGATATCATCCGGAAGATCGTTCCCCAGATCATCTCTTTCGGCAAAGTTACAAGACCCGGCATCGGCATTTCTTTCCTGCGCGATGAGTACGCCCGTCGAGCCGGCGTCGAGGGCGCGGTGATCCTCGATGTCCCACGGGACTCAAGGGCCCACGAGCTCGGCCTGCGGGGGCTTGGCCGCGATAGCCTGGGGCGCCTTTATATCCGGGACGTTATCACCGGTATTGATTCGACCAAGATCAAGTCCTACGATGACCTCTACAACGCCCTCGATAATTACGAGGTCGGCGACACCGTCACTTTGACCGTCGAAAGGGACGGCAAGTCCCGCCGGGTGAGGATTACCCTGGTTGAAATCGATTGAACTCTTGCCCCTTTTGGTTTGCCAGAAATTCTGGAATCCTGTATCCTGACTTGACGGCTGATTGAGAGCCTGATAGGCAATGGATATCGCCAGACAGTCTGGAAAATGAAAGGAGGTTTGATGAAAAAGTTGGGGAGGACTTGGACCTGGGTTGTGGCGACGATGATAGGATTAACGCCGGCCATTGAAGCAGCGCCCAAGCTAGCTTTTGGGATCCAGGGAAGTTTTACTTTGACGAATCATTGGAGCACTCAGGAAAAGAGCGGCAATTATGCCGTCGTTTCAAGTGTCAAGAACGGGTTTGCGGGCGGTCTCGTCAGTATCCTCCAGCTCAGCCGCATCTTCTCCTTGGAGGCCGATTTTCTTTTTGTCGAGAAGGGGTCAAACCAGACCATCACTATCCCTGGCTTTCCTTATGGCAATATCAAGGTGACTTATAAGCTCAACTACGCGGAAATTCCGGTCCTTCTCCGAACGCACCCCTTCCCCGCTGCCAAGGTCCAGTTCAGCACGGCTATCGGTCCCTCCATTTCTTTCCTGACCAGTAAGAGATATAGCTACCGTATTTCGGTTCTGGGGACAGAAGAGAAAGAGATACAGGGTCTTCCCTCGACTGACTTTGGAATCGTTTTTGGCTCCACCCTCAACATACCAGCCAATATCGTTACACTGAGGATCGACTACCGCTATTCCATGGGCTTTGTCGATTTGACCCTGCCCACCGGACCAGGTTTTCCTGAAATCAAGTTGCGCAACTATGGCCATTACTTGATGTTTGGTTTGATGTTCTGATTCCGCTCCGCCTCGCATCCTTAGGTCGAAGGAAATAGTGCGCGAGGTTGTCCGTAGCCAAAGTGAGGGCTAAGGGTCCAGGAAGGACCAGGTCATTTTTTGATGACGGTCGCCAAGGAGAAGCTTCAGTTGTTGAGCGACAGCTATTGAGGTAAGATGGGGAAAAAGAGTGAGCCTCGATGCCAGAGAAAGAAAACTACTCTCAGGGGCTAAAAATCCTGAAGGCAAAGGTAGCTGTCTTTTCCAATGAGCCCTCGCTCCTCTTGGCCTTTCCCCTACGGGTCGAGGTTCCATCGCTCCTCACCGATTTTAGAGAAGTTGTCAGGATTCCCACTCCCGCCCATCCTGATGGCTCCATCCATGTCTGGGAGGCTCCCACTTCGCGACCGCTCTACCGCTTGGTCGGGTCCCGAGCGCTTTTCCGTGGACCCTTTGTTAACTTGACCCATCGCTCTTCCGACCCCCGCTTCAGCCTCTGGGGAAACCTCGGATTCCTCTACCGCTTCGCCCTCTACCTTCTCGAGAAAAAGCACCGCATCTGGAATCTTCACGCTTGTGCCCTCTTTGACAGGCCAAAGGACAGGCTTTATGTCGTCGCTGGGGGCGCGGGAAGCGGCAAGACAATTTTCCTTTTGAGCGGCTTGGAAAGGGGGCTGGAGCTCTTCTCCACGGAAACAGTGCATTTTACATTTAACGGCGGCCGTTTTCGGTGGTTTATGGGGTCGCTCATTGACAATGTCAGAACGGAAACTCTCCGGCGCTATTTTCCTCGCTTTTGGCCGCCGCGCTCGGGAAGGGATGAACTCGCCTCCTGGATAGGGAAAATCGCTATCGACCTTTCCCCTTACCAATGTCCAAGAAAGACACTGATTGACCCTGAGGTGGTCATCTTGTTGCCCCGCGTCGAAGCGGGAAGAAGGTCATGGGAGCTCACTCCCCTTACCAACCCCTGCCGGGCCGCTCGAGCGGTGTTCGATAATATCAGCCAAAAACTGGCCGAGACGGTGTTGCTCTATGATGTTCTTCCGGTGACCGGCATTGATAGCATCGGCCTGGCCAGAGCGCGCTGGCAGGCCGTCGAAAAACTTGTCGGGAGCGAGAAGACTCGCCTCGTTGCTTCTGTCCTTTCCTCCCCGCGTCATTGCTGGGGCAATTTGCTCTCTTATCGACCCTTGCCAAGGAGGGGAAAATGACGACCAAGACCGAAAAAGCCTGGGAAGGAGCTTTCCAGATTCCCTGTCCGGGGAGAAGCCGAAAGCCCCGACAGGCTGGACTGACCATGGTTCTGGATAAAGGCCTGGGAGAGAATTTTCTTCAGGACCTCCTCCGGATTGCTGCTGATTACATCGATATCATCAAGTTGACCTTCGGCACTTCTGCCTTCTATGACCGGGATGTGCTCATCCAGAAAAATAAGCTCATCGTCTCTTCGGGTATCGAAGTCATGCCTGGCGGAACATTCCTCGAAGTGGCTATCTGGCAGAACCGTTTCAATGCTTATCTAAAAAGGGCCAGAGAGCTCGGTTTCAGCGCCATCGAAGTATCGGACGGGACAATCGCCATGAGCCGCGAAACTCGGAAAAATGCAATCCGCCGGGCTCTGGATGAGGGCTTCAAGGTTATCACGGAGGTGGGGAAAAAAGACCCGTCCGAAGCGCTGCCGCTCGAGCTCATCCACAAGCTCATCGAGGAGGATTTGGCTTGTGGCGCCTCCAAGGTTATCATCGAAGCACGGGAGGCGGGCAAGGGAGTCGGCATTTTTGACGGGGAGGGCAAGACGAGAGGAGATGAAATCGACCGCATCTTAGCCGGCGGAGCATCTCCGGACGCTCTGATCTGGGAGGCGCCGCTAAAGAATCAGCAACAAGACCTCATTCTCCGCTTTGGCCCCAACGTCAACCTGGGAAATATCCCACCCGAGGAAGTGCTGGCCCTCGAAGCCCTCCGTCAGGGGCTGCGCGGCGATACGTTGAAAAGAGCCTACTCCCTTTCCTCGAGCATCTGAATGAGGACGGTGTGCTCGCCCTCGGGAACTTCGAGCTCCTGAGAGCGGCCAGTGAAGATTTTTTTGATCTCGTTGTCGAGGAAGAGTTGATATTTTCCCTTTTTCAAGAAATGGATTTTGATTTTTCTTTTCTTGAGTGTTTTGACTTCAAAGGAAACTTCATTTTCGGAGTAGAGGAAATGCCGAAAAATGGCCCCGCCGTCAGCCTTGAGGATTTCTCTCCCTTCCTCAATGAGCTTGATTCGTGAGCCCGACACTTCGACCTGATAGTGTCGTCCCTGGATGGCCAGACGCGTGAGCTTACCTTTCTTTTCTGGATTAAGCATCCCGAAACGGAACCCCTCCCAGATGGAAAAATCGAGATATTCTTCAAGGCCGAGGAGAGCAAAAAGAGGACCCCAGCTCTGGTAACGCTGGCCTCCTGGCTCTCCCGTGCGCGAGTCGAAATTCTCCGGACAGAGCTGGAAATTCTGCCAGCTGCGGAGGAAGAGGGCGACACTTTTTCGGGCAAATTCGTCCGCCACAGCGTCAAAGCCGTAAGCTTTCAGCCCCTGGTAAACGAGATAGTTGGTCGGCGGCCATATCGTGCCGCGCCAGTATTGTTGCTCTTTGAAAAGCGGGTCGTCACGGGAGATGGTGGGAAGGACATAATCTCCCCAGAACTCCTTCGAATCAAGGAGATGCCGAATCATGGCCAGGGCTCGCCTCTGGTCGGGGATGCGGGCGAGCAGCGGATAGAAGTTGGAAGCGGCTTTGCGCGGCGAAAAACGACCGTCCCAATGACGGTCGAAATAGAAGCCCTCCCTTTCATTCCAGAGGCGGGTGTTGATGAGCTGGCGCATCTCTTCATACTCGTCCAGAAAGAAGGCGTAGTCTTCAGGAATATTAAGGATGTTGGCCATCTGGGCCAGGCAATAGGCATCCAGAGTGTAAAGGCTGTTGAGGTCGATACAGTTCATGGTCAGGGTGCCCGTCTCTTCATCAAAGCCGGCTTCCTCCCAGTTGGGCAGGTCGTCCTGGCCCGATTCCCACATGGCACGCTGTTTGCCGGTCGCGTTGATTTCCCAGGAGGGAACAGCGGTCGACACAAGCTCGGCGTCTGACCCCCATTCCAGCAAGCCATCGCCGTTGCCATCTCGACGCGCTTGGCCATTGGCTTTGGGGGCTTTCCAAAAAGCATGCCATTTCTTGAGCCGTGGATAGGCCGACCGGAGCAACTCCATATCTCCCGTTTTTCCGAAAAGCTTGAGAACCGCGAAAGAACCAACGGGCGGCTGGGAGCGGTCGGGAGTTCCGCCAAATCGGCCACGCCAGTTGGGGATGTTGCCGCTCGGGTATTGAGTGGCCAGCACTGCCTCGACAACCTGACGCGCATGGTGGGAGCTCTCGACAGCCACCTCGAGGGCGTTGAAAAAAGAATCCCAGGCGAAAATCGTCCAGTGGTCCTGGATTCCAGCCGGTTGAAAGATCCAGCGCCGTCCGGCGGGCGTATAGAGGCGGTGGTGTCCCGGCTGATAGAGCACCATCCAGAAGAGGTTATGGGTGATGGCCTCGGCCACATCCTCGTAAAGGCCTTCGACCTTAACTCTTTTGTCCTTATACCTTTGCTCTTCTTCGAGGAGGAAGGATTCAATCGTCTTCTTGTTTTTGTAACGATAAAGATGGTCGCTCAGGATCCTCGGGTCCTCCCCTGCTCCGGCCACAAAATAGATAGCCCGCTCCCCCTCCATGGAAAACGAAAGCGAAACATCCTTGCCTGATTGGGCAGAAGTGCTCAGCGGTTTCCTGTTTGTCCAAAAGAGATACCGAAAGCTCTTTTCTCCCTCTGCCTCGCCCTCGACCTGGCCATCCGCAAGCAGACGATATCGGCCATTGAAATTCCAGGGAAAATAATGGGCGATGCGGAGCTCGATGGACTTGGGAGCAAGAATCCGACCGATCACGGTTTTCTCGTCTTGGCGGGACCACTCCAAAGTCAGGGTTTCGGACTTGGGCGCCGGCTTGATAAGAATCGGCGTCTCATTGGCTTGTTTGAAGGGAAGGCTGAGGTCGGCCTTGAGACGGGCGAACTGTCCGTCGGGCGAATTGGGGCCAACTTCGGATACGAGATAGAAGAGGTCATAGCCGTCGGCAGTCTGACCTTGCTTGGTTACCCCAATCCTGAACGCGAAAACGACTCCTGGCGAGAGAGCAAAGACCAGGCCAAACCATTCTTTCCCATCGAGGGCGCCGATGTAGACATCTTTCCAGGGGTAATAGATTTCACCGGCGGCTGGAGCGATGACCTCGAAGAAAAGGGCAAGAAAGAAGAGAAGACAAAAGCCCCGGATTGTTCTTGTCTCCATCTCCTTCCTGACAGTCAATTTTTTCTTCGATTATCTAACCAAAATATAACAAGGACAAACGAAGAAAAGTTCCAAAATCGTCCCTTAATTTACGTCAAGGCGAATCATAAATCAAGGTAAAAGGAACTCAACTTGGATGGGCAGTTCACCTATCGAGACGGGTTAATCCTGCCTGGCGAGCCCAGGCCAGAGCTTCCTGGTATTCACGGCGCGTGATTCTGCGGTTGAGCTCCGGGAATTCTGAAGCCTTATACTCGGGACGGTACTGGCCCATCAAGTTGACATAGGTCCCGGGAGAAAGCTCTTTGGCGACAAATTGCACGAATTCCTCAGGGCTTGAGATACGCTGGGGCAGGATGAGGTGCCGGAGAATCACTCCCCGTCGAGCTATCCCCTGGCTGTCGAGGCTGAGCTCACCGACCTGCCGGTGCATCTCCTTGATGGCGATTTTGGCATAGTAGGGGTAATTATAAGCGCCCGATGAGTACTTGGCGGCAAACTCTGGCCGCATGTACTTTAGGTCAGGAAGATAGATGTCCACGATGCCATCGAGAAGCTCCAAGACGTCGAGCTTTTCATAACCGCTTGTGTTATAAACGAGAGGGATTCTCAGCCCACGTTGGCTGGCGATATGGACGGCCCGAACGATGTTGGGGACATAATGGGTGGGCGTAACCAGGTTGATGTTGTGACATCCGAAACTCTGCACTTTGAGCATTGTCTCGGCCAGCTGCTCGTCCGCAATCTCGACACCTTCGCCCTCGATGCTGACCGTGTAATTTTGACAGAAAATGCAACGGAGGCTACAGTTGGAAAAAAAGATGGTTCCCGAGCCACCCTTGCCGACGAGGGGGCGCTCTTCTCCGAAGTGGGGGAACGCGCTCGAAATCTTGACCCGGGCGGTGGCTCGGCACACACCCGTCTCTCCTTTGAGGCGGTTTACCCGGCAGTCTCGCGGACAGAGATGGCAGGATTCGTAATAAGCCATCAGCTTTTTGACCCGATTGGCCAGCTCGCCCGATTTGAGGAGCTCAAGAAAGGAGGGATATTCTTTCGGTTCACTCTGCCAACGGGAAGAAAAAGCGTGTGAAAGGTGAGGCAAGATTCCAGCCCAGGCAAGCCGCCAAACCCGGCTCAAGAATTCCCTTCTCCCAAGGACATCCATCATAATTATTATATCATAAGGCCGAACCTTCCCAGCCCTCTTTGCATTCCTTATTATTATGAAAATATTTCCGAATGGCAAGAAGTTTTCGGCAGTGGGAATTTCCTCATGGCCCGCAGGAAAGGGCCACAGAGGTTGTTTGGAAATGAGAGTTAAGATAAAATAGAAATTCCTTTCGGATGACGCAACAGCCAGTTTTTTCCCGACCAAAGGTCGCCCTGGCGCGCTGCCGTTCCTATGAACGCTCGGATGTTGTTCCTGCCCTTGAACTTGTCTTTGAGAAACTGGGAGGGCTTCGCGGGTTCGTTGGGTCGGGGAAACGGATTTTTGTTAAGATCAATCACCTTTCCCCCGCCAGTCCCCCCGAGCGAGCTATTCAGACACACCCTGCCTTCACCCGGGAAGTTCTGCGTTTGCTTCTTGATTGCAGCGCCAAGGTCATGGTGGGCGATGACATCCAGGGTTCCCCCGGCAATGGGTTCACCAAGAGTGGCTACCGAGCGATTTGTTCTGAACTGGGTGTCCAGCTTGTCAATCTCAAAGAAACGGGCTTCGCCGAAATCGATATAAAGGGACAAGTTCTTGACAAGGCTTACGTTGCCCGGCCCATCCTGGAGGCGGATGCCATCGTCAACCTGCCTAAGCTTAAAACCCATTCCTTCACCATCTTTACAGGCGCCGTAAAAAACATGTTCGGGGTAATTCCCCATGGCCTGCGCTTGCATTACCACCGCCAGTTCGTCCGGAACGACGTTTTCGCTCGCATGCTCGTGGACCTTTTCTCTTCTGTTCCGCCGCGTCTCAACGTGATGGATGCGGTTGTGGCCATGGAGGGCGAAGGCCCCTCAGCTGGCTATCCCCGCCAGGTTGGCCTTATCCTGGCCAGCCCTGACGGGGTTGCTCTCGATGCCGTTGCGTCCCGTATCGTCGGCTTTAACCCGATGGCCATTCATACGATAGCCATTGCCGACGCCAGGAAAATTGGCGTCGGCAACATCCAGCAAGTGGAAATCCTTGGACCAGACTTGGACGAGGTGACGGTTAAGGGATTCAAGCATTCGGCCGCCGCTTTTGGCCTTTTTCGGCGCCGGTTGCCCTCCATCGTCTATGCTTTCCTCCAACAGCAGCTCGTTTTGATGCCTGAAGTCCGCTCACAAAAATGCACCGCTTGTCAGGAATGCGTCCTCATGTGCCCGCGGGGCGCGATCAGCCTGATTGACGGCGCCGCCTTCATTCGAGCTGAGGATTGTATCCATTGTCTGTGCTGCCATGAGGTCTGCGAGCGCCGCGCCATCCGCCTCAAACAGCTTCTCGTGGGAAGGATAATCCGCCAGGGGGAGAGGCTCCTGGGGATGCTGAATCGAATGAGATCGTCTTAGCTGGTGCCTCGGAGAAGAGCAGTCGTTTCGCTGGAAAGAGAGGCAAAGGTGTGATAGAGTAAGAAGCGATGGAGAATGGAGGCGCGAACGATGGATTTTAATCTCTATTTCAAATCCCGCCAGGGCGAGATGGTTCACCTTCTCAAGCAACTCGTCCAGCGCGAATCCCCTTCCCTGGATAAGAAAGCAGTTGATGCTTGTGCCGCCTTTGTCATCAGCGAATTCCGAAAGATTGGGGTTCGGGTCAGCCGTTTTCCTCAAAAGGGAATCGGCGACCTTTACACGGTTGAATATCCCGCTTCCGTCCGCCTGGGACCTGAAAAGCCCTTTCTCATTCTCACCCATATCGACACGGTCTGGCCCGTAGGAAAGATGGCCACGATGCCTTTCTACATTTCCGGGGATCGGGTTTACGGCCCGGGTGTGCTGGATATGAAAGCTGGCTTGGTTATGACCATTTTTGCTCTCAAGGCTTTCCACCAGCTCAGCCTCCATCCACGACGCAAGATTCTCGTCTTCATCAACACGGCTGAAGAAATCGGGAATGAGGCTGCCCACGAAATGATTGCCCAGCTGGCCAGGAAGTCTTCCTACGTGCTCTGTCTTGAGCCCGCCCTTCCCGGCGGTGCTCTCAAAACGCGACGCAAGGGCCGGCTCGTCCTCAAGCTGGAAACAAAAGGCAAAGCAGCTCATGCTGGAACGCCTGAGAAGGGAGTTAACGCTATCGAAGAAATTATCACTCAGGTCCAGCGGCTGAAAAAGTTGGCCAGGGCTGGTGTGACGATGAGCCTCAACCAGATTGGTGGGGGGGAGAAGCCCAATATCGTCGCCGAGAATGCTTGGGCAGTTCTCGATGTCAGGTTCTGGAACAACGTCCAGAAGGACCGAATCATGAGAGCGTTGAGACAGTCCAAGAGTTTAATACCCGGTGCTCGGTTCAAACACACGGTCGATAGCTTCACTCCGCCGATGGAACGGACTAAACCGTCTGTGGCCTTGCTCCAGAATGTAAAGAAAATTGCCGGGGCGATAGGCATTCGCCTGGAGGAAGGAAAAACGGGCGGTGGCTCCGATGCCTCTATCGCCTCGAACCTGGGCCTTCCTACCCTTGACGGGCTTGGCCCGGATGGGGACGGCATCCACGCTCCTCATGAACATCTCCTCCTTCCTTCCCTCATCCAACGAACCGCCTTGCTTACGGAAATCCTCCGCCAGCTCTGATTATCGCTCTTGTTTTTTTCTTCCCCTTGGCAAAATTGGCGATCGTGACTTCGTGTGTATCGAAGCGGCTTGTGCTGAAGCAAATACAACCGATCGGCTGAAACGCGAGGGGGGCATAATTCTGGGGCCCACGCCCGGCCGGGCGTTTGATGACACGGGAAACAGGCGAGGGGCTGGGGAAAAGAGCGGGCTTTGGAATCCCAACCCCGAGCCTGGCCGGGGGTGAACCGCGGTAGGACCCGTCGGGTGATTCTATCGGCAATCTTGGACCTTTTCGCCTTCGTTGACGTATCCAGGCAATTTTGATAATTTAGAGAACGATGTTATAAAACCATAATAAAAAGGAGGATTTATGATAAAAAAATATTATCTTCTCTCTCCTGGCCCAACGCCCCTCCCGCCCGAAGTCCTGTCTGTCGCTTCCGAGCCGATCATCCATCACCGAACGCCCGAATTCTCCAATATCTTCATGGAGGTCTCGGCCGGGCTTAAGTACGTTTTTGGCACGGCCGAGGATGTCTATATCCTGACCTCCTCGGGAACGGGCGCCATGGAGGCAGCTATCGTCAACACTCTAAGCCCCGGTGATAAAGTCATCACCATCAACGGCGGCAAGTTCGGCGAAAGATGGGCCAATATCTGCCGAGCTTATGGTGTCGAAGTCAAAGAGGTTGTTCTCGAATGGGGGGACGATTTCACCAAGGACCAGCTGGCTGCTGAGCTCAAAGCCAACCCCGGCGTCAAGGCGGTGTTTTCGACCCTGTCCGAAACTTCGAGCGGCGCGATTTATGATATTCAAGGCTATGGCGAAGTTGTTTCCCAGACGGACGCTATCCTGGTGGTCGATGGGATATCCGGTCTCGGCGCCACACCCTGCCCCATGGACGCGTGGAAGGTCGATATCCTCGTCGCCGGGTCGCAAAAATCGTTCATGATTCCCCCGGGGCTGGCTTATATCGCTTTCAGTCGCAAAGCTTGGAAGCTTGTCGAAAAGGCCAAGCTGCCCCGGTTCTATTTCGATGCTGTCAAAGCCAAAAAGAACCTGGAGAAACAAACGACTCCCTGGACGCCTGCCGTTTCCCTCATCATCCAGCAAAAAAAGGCTCTCGACATCATCCGCAGCTTGGGTATGGAAAAGCTGCTCGAGCATCATCGCGTTCTCGGCGAGGCAACCCGAGCTGGGGTCAAGGCGCTAGGGCTCGAGCTTCTGGCCAAAAACCCTGGCAACATCCTCACAGCTGTGAAGGTTCCGGCTGGGATAGACGGCGTCAAGCTGGTCAAGACCATGCAGGCTAAATACCAGGCCTATATCGCCGGCGCCCAGGACCCCAACAAGGGGAAATTTTTCCGCATTGCCCACCTTGGCTATATGGGCGGTTTCGACATCATCACGGCCCTCTCTGCGCTCGAGATGACACTGGAGGATTTCCAGTTTGCCTTTGAGAAAGGCAGCTCCATCCGGGAAGCAGAAAGGGTTCTCCGGGAGAACTGGTCATGAAAAAAATATTGTTAGCCGATTCTCTGGACAAGGAGGCCCTGGACAAACTCAAAGCCATGCCCCAATTCGAGGTTACCCTGAAGACGGGCATGGACGAAGCCGAGCTTGTCCGGACCATTCCGGGTTTCCAAGCGGTCGTCGTCCGCAGCGCCACCAAGATTACGCGTAAAGTTATTGAGGCAGCCACAGACCTGAAGCTCATCGTTCGGGCGGGCATTGGCCTTGACAATATTGATTGCCAAGCGGCCAAAGAAAAAGGCATAGAGGTGGCCAACACGCCGGCCGCCACATCCATCTCCGTGGCCGAGCATACCTTCGGTCTCATGCTCGCAGCGGTCCGACAGCACGGCCGAGCCAACCTGTCGATGAAAGAGCACAAGTGGGAGAAAAAAGCACTTTCCGGGACAGAGCTTTTCGGGAAGACGCTCGGCCTCATTGGTTTGGGCCGGATTGGGCGGGAGGTGGCCAGGCGGGCCTTGGCTTTCGGGATGAAAGTCATTGCCTACGATATTATTCCTGTTGACACGGACCTCGACATCCGCCAAGTTTCCCTCGATGAACTTCTGGCCAATGCGGACATCATTTCCCTCCATCTCCCCTTGACCAAGGACTCTCATCATATGATCGGCCGAGCGGAGTTCGAGAGGATGAAGAACGGGGTCGTCCTGATCAATGCCGCTCGCGGTGGCATCGTTGACGAAGCCGCGCTCCTTGAGGCCCTCAACTCAGGGAAGGTCAGAGCAGCGGCGCTCGACGTTTTCGAGAAAGAGCCGCCGACGGATTTTTCGCTCATCGACCACCCCAATGTCATCGCGACACCCCATATCGGGGCGGCGGCCGAGGAAGGCCAGAAGCGGGCTGGCCTTGAGGTCGTCAAGATTCTCGCCGAAAAGTTAGGGTAAGCCCAGAAGGACAAAAAAGAGCCCTGACGGAAAGCGAGGAAAGGAACGAAGAATGGCTGACATACAACCTTTTCGAGGGTTAAGATACAACCCGAGCCAGGTCCGGCTGGAGGAGGTCATCACCGAACCCTATGACCGCATCACTCCAGCCATGCAGGAAGATTATTATCGCCGGAATCCCTATAACATCGTCCGCATCATCCTGGGAAAAGACGATGACCCCGAGCATCCGGAGAAGGACAAGTACAAACGAGCCGACCTTTATCTCAAAGCCTGGCAAGAAAAAGGTATCTTCGTCCGTGAGGATAAGAAATCGCTCTATTTCTACGACCAGGAGTTTGAAGTCAATAGCCAGAGGAAAAAGCGCCTCGGTCTCATCGCTCGCGTCCGGCTGGAGGATTTCGGGTCGAAACGGGTTCTGCCGCACGAAAAAACGTTTCCCAAGCCCAAAGAAGACAGGTTGCGTCTTCTGCGGGCGACCCTCACCAACACGGAGCAGATTTTTCTCCTCTACACCGATGACGAGAAAAAGGTGAGCCAGGCCATTCGCCAAGCCATGGAGAAAAGTCAAGAGCTGGCTGATGTTCGGGATGAAGAAGGATTCCGTCATCGCCTCCTTGGCATCGAGCGGGAGGAAGATATCCGGAGAATCCAGGAAGCGATGGCGGATAAAGGGCTCATCATCGCCGATGGCCACCACCGCTACGAAACCTCGCTCAATTTTCAACGGGAAATGGCCGCCCAGCTCGGTCATGTCCGAGGCGATGAGCCGTTTAACTTCGTCATGATGACTCTTTTCGACCTCGACGACCCTGGCCTCGTCATCCTTCCCACCTACCGTCTTATCAAGGGACTGGATAAGCTTAACGAGGAAGATTTCAAGAACTTCTTCTCCTCGGCCTTTGCCATCGATGAACTGGCCTGGCCCGATGCCAACGACCCTACCCCGTTAGGGAAAGCTAAGAACAGGGTCAATCAAGGCCAGCACACTTTTGCTGTGTTCGTCTCTGGATTCAAGAAGTGGTTCTTCCTCCAACTCAGGAGCGAGGCTATCCTCGACCGGCTTGGCGAGCCAGACAAGTCTCCCGAATGGAGAAGGCTGGATGTGGCCATCCTTCACTCCCTCATCATCGACCAGCTTGGCCGCTTCTCCAGCCGGCCGTTCATCCAGGAGGAATGCGTTTCCTATATACGAAAGCTGGAGGAAGGGATTAGCCTCGTCGCGGCTGGCGAATGGCAGATGATATTTCTTCTCAAGCCTTGCGCCATGATTGAGATCCGGAAGGTCGTCGAGAAAGGGGAGCTTATGCCCCATAAATCGACAGACTTTTTCCCCAAGCTCAAGTCCGGCCTCATCCTCAACCCCCTCGATGAATAAAGAGATGCCGATCGTCTACCTCGACAATAACGCGACGACGCCCCTTGATCCTGCCGTCGCCGACAAGATGTGCTGGTTCCTTCGGGAACATTTTGGCAACCCTTCGTCCCTCTATCCCCTTGGTCGGGCCGTCAAGGACATCATCAACGAGGCTCGGGAATGGGTGGCCAAAGCTCTCGGCGCTCACCGCTCCGAAATCATCTTCACCGGTTCAGGGACAGAGGCAGACAATTTTGCCATCCTGGGCATCTTAGACCGGTACCCGGAGAAGAAGGAAATCATCACTTCCGCCATCGAGCATCCGGCTGTGCTCCGGGTCGGCAATTATTTGGAGAAGAAGGGCTTCCGGGTCCGCTATGCGCCGGTGGATGAATACGGCACCGTTGACGTCGACTTCATCCGGGACGCCCTTTCGCCGCACACGGCCATCATCTCCATCATGCACGCCAATAACGAGATCGGGACCATCCAGCCCATCGAGGAGATCGTCAACATTGCCCATGAGCGCGGTGTGCTCGTCCACACGGATGCCGTTCAGACTCTGGGCAAGCTCGATTTTACCGTCGACAAGCTGGGCGTCGACCTGCTCTCTGTCTCGGCGCATAAAGTTTACGGTCCCAAGGGCGTGGGGGCGCTCTATGTTCGTCGCGGCATCGACATCTGCCCGTTTATCCACGGGGGTCATCAAGAAAAGGGCCTCCGCGCCGGCACCGAAAATACGATCGGCATCGTCGGCTTCGGAGAGGCGGCTCGCTTGCTTCTCGAGCGAGGAAAGAAGGACAAGGAGCGCATCCAACGCCTCGCCGAAAGCCTGAAAAAGGGTATCGAGGAGAAAATCCCGAAGGTTAAGTTCAACGGCCATCCGCATAACCGGGTCCCCAACACCCTCAACTTTTCTTTCCTTGGACTCGAGGCGGAGGCCATCCTGCTTGCCTTAGCCACAAAGGGCATTTGCGTTTCGACTGGGTCGGCTTGCAGTGAAGAATCCGAGGAAGTCTCCCATGTGCTTCTTTCCATCGGCCTGAGGCCCGAAATCGCGCGCTCCTCCATCCGGATGTCGCTCGGCCGTTTCAACAGCGACGAGGATGTCCGGTTCGTTCTCCAAGAGTTGCCCGAGATCATCGAGAAGCTCCGTCAGATTTCTGCCTGGGAGCCGGAAGCGTAGGATGAACGAATTCTGGGAGGTCCTGAAAACGCGGCCCATTTTGCTCGACGGCGCTATGGGGACAGAGCTTCTCCGAGCGGGGTTGCCCCGGGGCGGGTGCCCGGAGCTATGGAACGTGGATAGGCCTGAGGTAGTTAGAGAAGTCCATGGCCGGTATTTTCTGGCTGGCTCTGACGCTGTCCTGACCAATTCTTTTGGTGGAAACAGAATCAAACTTGCCGCCTCCGGCCTCGAAGAAAGATGCTATGAGCTTAACTTCGCGGCGGCCCGGCTGGCTGTGTCGATGAAAGGACCGGGTCATTTTGTTGGCGGCAGCATCGGCCCGACGGGCAAATTCCTTCGGCCACAAGGAGAATACGAGGAACGCGATTTTGAGGAGGCTTTTGCCGTTCAGGCTGAGGCGCTGAGCGCCGGCCGGGTCGACTTTCTCCTCATCGAGACGATGTATGATATCCGGGAAGCCCTGTGCGCGCTTCGGGCTGCAAAAAGGGTCAGCACCCTCCCCGTTTTCGTGACGATGACCTTCAGCCGAACGCCGCGCGGCTATTTTACAATCATGGGCAATAGCGTTAAGGAGTGTATAGCAACACTTGGGGCCAACGGCGCCCGGGCCGTTGGCGCCAATTGCACCCTGGACAGTCACGAGATGGTCGACCTCATCGGTGAAATCAGAAAGCAGACGGAGCTGCCTGTCATTGCCCAGCCCAATGCGGGCCAGCCTCTCGTAGGCGAGGGTGATACATTGATATACAGCCAGAGCGTCGATGACTTCGCTCGCCATATCCCGGAAATCCTTGCCCGAGGGGCTAACATCGTTGGCGGTTGTTGTGGTACCAACCCCGATTACATCCGGCGGATGGCCGGGATGGTCAAAGCTCGATGATTCTCATCGGTGAGCGTCTGAACTCGAGCCGACCGGAGGTTCGCCGGGCTCTTGTCGCCAGAGACGCAAATTACTTGATTCATCAGGCGCGGCTGCAGGAAGAAGCAGGGGCCGCCTACATCGACCTCAATGCTTCGGCGCTGATGGAAAAAGAGGTGGAGGCCCTGCGCTGGGCTATCCCGCTTCTTCAAGAAAATATCAACATTCCTCTTTCCCTGGACACACCGGAAGCGCTGGCCATGGAAGAAGCCCTCCGGCTCCATAAGGGCCGTCCGCTTCTCAACTCGCTAACGGCTGAGGCCTCGAGAATCCGTGGCCTGCTCCCTCTTATTCAGGTCTCCAAGCCACGGGTCATCGTTCTCTGCCTCGATGATGAAGGGATGCCGCGAGAAGCGGACAGAGCTGTGCTCATCGCCGAACGGATGGTCGAGATGCTCCTTCGCCAAGGACTCGCCGAGGAGGATATTTTTGTCGACCCCCTGGTCCGCCCCATGGGGGTGGATGCCGAAGCAGCTGTCCTCTTTCTTTCCTCCTTGGAGAAGCTCAAGCTCCGCCTGCCCCGCGTCAAGACGGTCGCCGGGCTGAGCAATATCTCTTTTGGGCTTCCCCAAAGGCGGCTTCTCAACCGGACCCTTCTTGTCTTGGCTATGAAGTCCGGGCTGGATGCAGCCATCTGCGACCCCCTCGATACCGAACTCCTGGCGGCTCACCACGCTGCCGCGGCTTTGCTTGGCCACGACCCGTCGTTAAAAAACTACCTTCGTTTCCATCGCCAACTCCGGAAACCTTCCGCTTAGCTCCGTGGGGGCAAGGATTTGAGCTGCCGTAAGAGAAGGCGTCGCGCCTGGAGGAAAAAAGCTTGATAGCCTTCCTGCCGGAAATCGGGGTAGGTCCAATCGAGGACCTTGACAGCATTCTTGACAAAGAGTAACTCGAGGTGCGCATAGATGCCGTGGGCAAGGGGGACGCGATGGGAAAAGTCCTTGGCCGTGGCCATGATCAAGCTGGATGGTCTGAGAATGCCCGGGTCCAGGTTGACCGGGCGGGAGGGTGCTCCAAAAGCCAGAGCGAGCTTTCGCTCGAGAGAATTCGTTTCGAGCTTGATGTCACTCAGTCTTTCGGGCGAAACCAATTTCTCGAAGCTCAGAAAGCGCCGGCCGAGGCAAGCTCCCATTTCGGCCTCATAGTAACGAGTGATGTCAAACGCAAAAAGGGGGCTTTTCAAGTCGACGGGGCCGTAGAGAACCACGAGCTCCTCCTCGGCTTTCTCGAAATGAGCCTCGTTCGAGGCAATGATGCCGCAGACGAGCTTGGCCGGCAAGAAGACCTTGGGCTGAGCCATTTTCTTCACCATAAACAAGAACGCGCCCCATTTCAAGTCCTGGAAGATACCCATCGTTGATCGATAAGCTGAGAATGCATCTAGAAAAACGCTCCAGGCCGCTCGGCCAGATTCCCCACCTGTTTTGCCGCACCGTCAATTGTCCCAAAATTGCCAATAGAGAATTATCATCAAACGAAAGTGCTTAATCTTGTAGCAAATTATCACGATAGCGAGTGCACCCGAGGGGTGGCGTGGTTCGGGGGCCGACCTTACCCGAGACGCTGACCTCTGTTCCCCTCCTAATTCCCTAGGAGGGGTAGGGGTGGTTAATATATAAAAAACAGAGCTTTCCATAGCGTCTCGGAACGCCGACCCGAGCGTTTGATGCCAAGGGAAACAGGCGAGGAGCTTGGGTGAGGAAGCCCGTCGAAGCCTGAGCGGGCATGGTTTTTTGAGCGAAGCGAGAGAAGAGCGAAGGCTGAGTCGGAGCGAGTTTCCTCGCTGGGGAAACGAGCGTGCTTCGGAATCCCAAACCCGAGCCTGGCCGGGGGTGAACCGCGACCCGGACCCGCCGGGTGATTCTATCGGCAATCCTGGGATACATAGTCTATTTGATTTGTTCGGAGGTTTCTCTTATAATCACGCCGAGCAGGCTCTTTGACCAAAAACCCGAAAAGGAGGATATTTTGAAAAAAGCATTTTTTGTTTTGAGTGCTGTTCTTCTCGTGGCTGCTGCTGCCAGTGCCGACATCTATGTCAAGAGCAGGACGCACACGGATGCGTTTGCTATTATGGGCCAGAGCCAGCCAGCTAAGGACGAAACCACGGAGCAGTGGATCGCCGAGGACAAACTGGCCTTCTCAAGCTCAGAAATGTCCAGCATCGTCGACATGACGCGGAAGCTCATGTGGCTCATCAACCACAAGGATAAAACCTACGTCGAAGC
>CAYUKK010000135.1:0-5375 GCA_964445305.1 uncultured Eubacteriales bacterium | reverse complement strand
ACGATGCGGATGAGAAGCGCTGACGAACGCAGGAAATAGCGGAACTTGATGAGCGCATAAGGATGAGCGGCTACGAACCCGACAAGCGAGGCCAGCCCCGCTCCGTAGAGCTTCGTATCCCCAACCGCCCGGCAAAGCTTTCTCTTCGCCGCTGGATGACCCAGGAAATGGCCGAGGAAAAGAGCGGCCAGGATAAAAAGGCCATTGTATTTGGTGGCGATAGTTAGGCCGCAGAGGAAGCCGGCGGCAAGATAATCAACCCAGCCCCTCTTTTCAAGAAGTCTGGCGCAGAGCAAGAGGGCCCAAGCGTAGAAAAAGGTCATCGGGACATCGAGAACGATTTGATGGCTGAAGACAATGTGGATGAAGGAAACGGAGAAGAAAAAAGAAGTCAAAAGAGCTTCCTTGCGGGTGTAAAGCCTCTTGCCAGTGGCATAGACAAGAAGGATGGTTAGAGCGCCAAGTAGAGCGGAAAGGAAGCGGGCAGCAAAGAGAATTTGCTCGAAGGAAAAAGGGAATAGTCCAGGGGCTTTGTGAACTCCAACAAAGGACAGGAAGGCCGATAATCCCCTCAAGCAAACAGCGACGATGTAGTTAAAAAAGACCGGGTAATAGAAAACGGGGTCCGGCCGCCAATTCCCATGATAGATTTTTTCAATGTGCTGGGCGACGGGGATATCATCGACTCTCTGGTAGACCGACGATATACCCCAGAATCTCAGGAATGCTCCCGACAAAAATATGAGAATGAGGAGGGTGAGGAATCCATGCCGACGAAAGAAGGCGAGGATTTTTCTCATGGAGCCAAAAATTATAGTGAAGGCCTATCTGGATTGCAACGCGTCAGCGGGGGAGCCAAGCAGCAAAACTTCAGGGTGGTCAGCTCGTGTGATCTCAGATACATTATTCGCGCCGCCCTAAAGATTTGCTACTTCCGCAAGACAGGAAGTCGCGGATAGAAGAGAAGGAAAACTCCTCAACAAGATGCTCAAGCTTTTGGGCAGCTCCTCTCGTGCCAAAGGAATGGATCCACCGGTCTCGCCAGTTCCACCCGATTGGCTTGGGCGTCTCAGGGTCGACCTCCCGCGGGTGAAGACAAACCATGACTGGTTGTTTTTTCCTGTGGAGGGCGCGGATTCCCATGCGGATGAAAGGGAGGGGGTAGATCCGGAAAAAGAAGCCGCTGGCAAAGGGGACGCGGTGCCCCAGCCACGCGAGCGTTGAGGCAGGGATTTCGACGAGACTGTCGATGGGATGAGGAAACCGGGGGGCGGTTTTGTCTCCGTAAAGGAAATTCCGGGCCGGAAAGAGGCTGGAGTCGTAAATGAGCCCGTTCTTCTTAAGCTCATCGAAGAACCAGGACATAGGGAGAAAAACGGACCAGGAGGGAGCGCGATAACCAAGGATTTTGGTCCCCGTTAAGCTCTCCAAGAGGTCCAGGGATTTTCTGAGGTCGGTGCGAAATGCTTCGGGCGTCATCTTATAGACAAGAGCATGCTCGTAACCGTGAGAGGCGATTTCATGACCGGCCTCCATGATACAGTGGACAAGCTGGGGATAGCGCTTTGCGGTCTGGCCAAGGACGAAGAAAGTCGCCTTCGCCCCGGACTGGGCGCAGAGGTCGAGGATTCTTTTCACGTTCATCTCGAGCCTCACATCTTCTTCCCTGTGGCCAGCGGAAGGACGGGGCGGGTTATCCTGGCCTCGTCGGCTCACGGAGGGATAGTTTGCCCGGAACCATTCCTCGACGTCGAAAGTCAGGAGGTTGATCATGGAGTCCTGCTTGTTCCTGGCTTGCTCGCCAGGATAGCCAGAGATGTTGAAAAACGCCTCTCCAACAAGCGCGGCCGGCTGTCCCCTTTGATCCTATTCGCCAGGCCGAAGGGATAAAACAGGAAGAGCATCAATTCCACGGTCAGGTGAGCCATGGTGCAAAAGCGCGTTAAATCGTCCAGGGAATAAACCTTGAGCTGGCCGTGCTTCTTCCTTTCGAAAGGCCTCAAAATTTTCAGGCTGGGGTTGGCTCCGTTTGTCGTGCTCACCATGACTTTTCCGCCCGGCCGGGTTACCCGGTGGAGCTCGCGAACAAAAGCGGCTCCCTCCCGGATAGATTGGATGACGTTATTGGCAATGACGAGGTCAAACGTGTTAGCGTCGAAAGGGAGTTTTTTCGCTGAGGCCTGGACGACAGCCAGTCCCTTTTTCCTGGCAAAACCAAGCATGGCCAGAGAAATATCGACGCCGACGACGAGGTGGTCCGGGGTGAGAGCCGCCGCGAAATGACCGGTCCCACAACCAGCGTCGAGGATAGTTTGTCCCTTAACCGGACCGATGAGCTCGAGCAGGTGGCGGCGGACGAAACGGAAATTTCCCCGGCTGAAATACCGGTTGGCCGCCTCCGTATCCCCCATCCGACTGGAAACGCGACAGAAATAATCTTCCCACAGCGCATCTTCGCTGTCTTTCCTGACCATGACCGGAATTCCATCTCGCAAGGGATAGGTTTCTCCGCATCCCGCGCAGATCAACTTCTCCTCCCCGTGGCTGAGCCTTTCACCACACTCGAGACAGCGCAGCAGGGAGAAAAGTCGTTGCTGGCTCATCAGAGCGAAAGTTCCTTCCTCAGATATTTTCCGATTCTCGAAGCGAGACAGGTGGGGATCAAAATTTTCCAACACGCCGAGGCCACCCTGGCGGCCAGGCTTCGGTCAGAGAGGAGGCGAGGGATCTTTTCTGGGGGATAATAATAATAGGCATACTCGAATTGCTTCACTCCCCATTTCTTCTTGTACTGCCTCTGTCCGCGGTAGCGAATGGGACCAAAGTCGAAATACTGGAAACCATGGGCTCTTGCCCACTGGATGAGCTCGAAATGAAGAAAATCGTTGGCCCGCAGATGAAAAAATTTTTCGTTCGAGGCGATGTCGGTGATGTGGACGGATTTTCCCACTGCCCACCCGAGAAGAGCTGAGACATAAGCGCCATCCCACCGAGCGAGGAAGAGCTTCATCTTTTCCTTAAGGTTCTCGTGCAGGGAGAGAAAATAGAGGAGGGGATGGGGCGGACTGCCCAGTCTTTTCAGAGTTTGTAGGTAAAGCGGGTAAAAGATTCCTTCGAGGGCGAGCCTCTCTTTTGCTTCTTCGAGGGCCAGCTCATAGCTTCTGGCTCGCCTCAAGTTCTTCCTGACGCTCGAGTCGACAGCTCGCCACAGATTGAGTTCTTCCCTCAGGTCGAGAATCCCGTAAGCATAAAGGCACTTTTTTCTCAAGATACGCTCACTCCCTACGGGGATATCAGAAAAACAGCGGAGCTCGAGGTAATCGAAGCAACCCCTTTTTTGGCTCGACTCGATAACTTTGGGAAATTCGTTAAGGATGAGGAGCTTTTCCGATGTTTTAAGCTCGGGTGAAAAAAGGAGGCCTCCGTATTCAGAGAAAGGCTGGGAAACGAGCCTCCGTCCATAAATCAGGCCCCTGTGGAAGAAAGAGGGAAAGACGGCCAGTATCCTTCCTGTCTTTCTATAGAGCCAGTAGTTTGGCTTGAGTCCGTAGACAGAGGCGACCGTTTTCTTAAACCCGATAAGATGACTGAGGCGGCCGTGCGGGTGGGCCTCGACGAAATGGTCCCAGACGATTTCCACGTCATCTTCGTACTGAACCCAGCCTTCTTTTTCCATCTATCGGGTGCGGGCGACAAGGAAGACACCAAGGGCGATGAGCAAAGTGCCGACCCACCGAAGGGGCGAGATTTCCTCTCCAAGAAAAATGGCCGAGGCCGTGACGATGAAAACAAAAGTCAAGCTGGCTACAAGATTCGAATAGCTGAGTTCAAAGCGAGAGAGAACGACAAGCCAGGCGAAAGCGGCTAATGTCGAAAGAAAAAGTCCGGCCAGAACAGGTCGAGAACTCAGGGCATCACGGAAAAACCTGATGTCGACCTTTCTACCCGAAAAATTTTTCATTCCCAGCTTGAGAAAGATCTGGGCCGCCGTCCAGAGAAGCATCAGCAGCAAGAAGATTACCCATTCCCGCATTCGCCCTGCCTTCACTTGTCTTCGAATTCCTTCTTGAGGAGCCCGAGTTCTTGAGCTAACTTCTTGTTCGCTTCCTTGAGCTCAGAGATAGCCACCGAGAAATGGATGAGGATGACAGTAAGCCCGACGATGAGGAGGAGGAACAAAGCAGCGGGCGGATAGCCGATACCAACGAGGTAGGAGAATTTATCCAGGAGCTTGCGGAAAAGCGAAACGACGAGAAAGATTAACCCCATCCCCAGCCAAAGAATGGAGAATTCTTCTCTCAGCCGCCGCCTCCGGATAAGCTCAAAAATGAAAAGGACGAGAAAAACGCTGCCGATGATGGCCAGGATTTGAATACGGAAGACTTGGACGTTTTCCATGCGAGCCCCCTTCATTCGGTTTTTCTAAGCATGAGGACAAAAATGGCCAAGAAGACTTTGACCATGTAATAGAGAGACCGCAGGAAGCTAATCGACGATTTGCCGTGGCTTCGCGTCTCCATGAGGACGGGCACTTCCAGGATTCTCAACCCCCTTTTTTTGAGGATGTAGAGAGCTTCGGGTTCGGGGTAATCATCGGGATAATTCCTGCTCAGCACGTCGATTGCTTTCCGGTTGAAAGCCCGGAATCCGGATGTGCTATCCGTAATCCTTTCTCCAAGGAGTAGGCGGTTGGCAATTTCGAAAGCCTTGATGCCGATTTTCCGGAAGAGTCCTGACCGGTAAGAAGCTTTTTCCAGGAAGCGGGAACCGATGACGACATCGGCTTCTCCCCTCTGGATCGGGGCGAGGATTTTTGGCACCTCGTCGGGCCGATGCTGACCATCGCCATCTATCTGGATGGCCAGACCATATCCTTTCCTCTGACTGTAGAGAAACCCCGTCTGGACCGCTCCCCCGATGCCCAGGTTGATTGGCAAATCGATGACTCTCACCTGGCTGAATTCTCTGGCCTTTTCGGATGTCCGGTCAGCGGAGCCATCATTAACAACAAGGATATCAAAGCCCGGGCAGTGCTCTTGGACGGAGGTAAGGACTCGGCCGATGTTCTTTTCTTCGTTGAAGGCAGGAATGATAATGATTTTTTTCACTAGCGGTCGGGTTTCCTCTTCCAAATACAAAAAATAATTACGGGATGAGCGCGGTGTATTTTGCTATATGCGGTGCACTCAATAGCCTTAGAAATATAACGTCTGAAAGGAAAATTGTCAAACTGGCGCATTCAATCACGTAAAATGTTACCGAAAGAGGGCTTGTTAAATCATATAAAATGTTACCCAAATCCCATAAAGGATAGGGTAACATGCTTAGGATGGACATGAGAACACGAGAAGAGTATTTGAGGGCTCTCCTGGAGC
>CAYUKK010000134.1:0-2800 GCA_964445305.1 uncultured Eubacteriales bacterium | reverse complement strand
ATATCGTCCTCGCTTCTCGGTCGCCGCGTCGGCAGGAACTCCTCAAAAAAATTATCCCCCATTTCCGGGTGGCGGCCAGCGATGTCGACGAAGAACAATTCCGGAGTCAAGACCCCGTGTGCTTTGCCCTCCGGGCTGCTGAAGCTAAAGCCATGGACGTAGGACAAAGGTATCCTGACTCCATCATCCTGGCGGCAGACACCGTCGTTTCTGTGGACGATGAAATAATGGGCAAGCCAAAGGACAGGCTTGAGGCTAAGCGCATGCTGGAGAAGCTTTCCGGCCGGCGGCATCGAGTCGTAACAGCTGTCGCTCTCTTCAAAAAAAATGATAGCCGGCTCCTGACCGGCTACGAAATCAGCCAGGTCCTCTTCAAGCCCTTGAGCGAGGAGGAGATAGAAAGCTATCTCGCGACGGGCGATTTCGCCGATAAAGCGGGCGCCTACGCCATCCAGGAAATCGGCGACGCCTTCGTCGCCGAGCTCGAGGGCGATTACGATAACGTCGTTGGCCTTCCCGTAAGGAAGGTGAAGAGGCTGCTTCTGGAATTCTTGCGGCCAGAGGTTGAAGCCGAAATCACTGACCTCGCCTTCCCTTCAGGATGGGGCGTAGCGGCTGGCGGCGGGGTCGTCACCTTCATCCCCGGCGCCTTGCCCGGCGACAGGGTTAGAATCAAGGTCGCCGCTAAAAAGAAAAGGTATAACTTCGGACGGGTTCTCCGCCTCGAGTCTCCCTCACCTTTCCGGGTCGAGCCTGGGTGCCCTCACTTCGGCGAATGCGGTGGCTGCGCTTTCCAGAACATGGCTTATGAGAAACAACTCGAATTCAAAGAGAACTATGTTCTTCGGACCCTGCGGGCGATCGGCAAAATCGACATCACGGAGACAGAAAAAGAACCCATCGTCGCTTCGCCCGACCTTTATTTTTACCGCAACAAGATGGAATACGCTTTTGGCGGGGATGAGGGCAAAATTTTCCTCGGCCTGCGCGCTCGCACCTCGCCACTCGATAAATACGAAAAAAAGACCATAGCTATCCAGAAGTGTCCCATTTTCAGCCCGGTGGTGGAAGAAATTTTTCCTCTTGTCGCAGACTTCGCCAAGGAAACAGGCCTCCCCTCTTACAACCCTATCACCCGGAAAGGGTACTTCAGAAACCTTGTCCTGAGGGAGGGAAAAGCGACGGGCGATGTGCTCGCCGTTCTGGTAACCAGGAGCGGCGGCGAGCTTGATGTCAGAAAGCTCGCCCGCAAGCTGGAGAAGCGCATTCCGGCGTTAGAGAGTTTCTGGTTTGCGGAGACAGACCGTGTCTCCGATGTCGTCGATTTTAGCACCAAAAAGCACATCTCCGGCAAGCTTCATATCGAAGAAAAATTGGCCGGACTCTGTTTTCGGCTCGGCCCGGAGGATTTCTTCCAGCCCAACCCCAAAGCGGCGGAAGTCCTCTACCAGCGCCTTGTCAGGGAGGCGAAGGAAAGAGGATGCTCGCGCGCGCTCGGGCTATACTGTGGGCCCGGCCCGATTGAGATTTTTCTTTCCCGGGTTGTGCGGGAGGTTGTGGGCATCGACTGCGAACCGTCCAACATTGCCCGGGCCAAGGAAAATTGCCAGGTTAACGGCATCCGTAACTGCTTGTTCCTGGAGGGACGCGTCGAGCACGTCCTCAGAGGCGGGGATTTCCAGGGATTTGACCTTCTTGTCCTCGACCCCCCTCGCTCTGGACTGAGTGGCCGGGCACTCCAGCAAGTCCTCCGCCTCAACGTTCCGACCATCCTCTATGTCTCCTGCAACCCGGCTGCGCTGGCTCGCGACCTGAGCCTTTTTCTGGAGCGGGGCTACTTACTCGACAGAATCACCTGCTTCGACTTTTTCCCCCACACTCCCCACGTCGAGTGTCTGGCTGTTATCGCCAGGCCGTAGAAATTCGCCATCGCCGCCGATATATTTACTTCTGCCGAAAACTAAAATAAAATCGCCTCGTATATCAACCCGGAGGTCGCAATGGAAGCAGTTCTCGAAGTGGAAGGTTTGAAAAAAAACTACGGCCACCTGGAGGCTCTCAAGGGTATTAGCTTTGAGGTTAAGCCGGGAGAAATCTTTGCCCTCATCGGCCCAAACGGCGCGGGAAAGACGACCACCCTCCGTATCGTCGCTACCCTTCTCAGCCCTTCCGGAGGGAAGGTAACTCTTCTCGGCCATGACTTGAAGAAAGAGCCAGAGAAATTCCGTGAAAAAATCAGTTATCTTCCCGAAGAGGCCGGTGCTTACAAGAACCTCAAAGGCATCGACTATCTGAAATTCATGGCCAGGTTCTACGCCGATACCGAGGAGAAGGCCCGGGAGTATGTTGAGCGCGCCAAATCGATCTCCGATTTGGGGACCCGAATCAACGAGAAGGCCGGAACCTATTCCAAGGGCATGGTCAGGAAGCTCCTCCTCGGCCGAGCCCTCATGACCCGACCGGAGCTGGCCATCCTCGACGAGCCGACTTCCGGGCTGGACGTTATCAACGCCCTCGAGGTAAGGGAAATCATCAAGAAATTCGCTCGCGAGGGGATCTCCGTCCTTCTCTCCTCGCACAACATGCTCGAAATCGAATTCCTCTCCGACAGGGTCGCTCTCATCGACCAGGGAGTCATCCTCGATTCAGGCACGCCGGCTGAACTCAAAGAAAAGTACCAGGCCCGAAACCTGGAAGAAGTCTTCAGGAGTGCACTCCGATGAAAAAATTCCTCAACCTGCTGACCAAAGAAATCCGCGAACTCATCACCCTCCAGCTCTTCATCTCCCTGCTTTTCACC
>CAYUKK010000133.1:0-17397 GCA_964445305.1 uncultured Eubacteriales bacterium | reverse complement strand
CGTCCGTTGCTTTTCCTCTTCTACGGTCTGGCCATCGCCGCCATCCTGGCGACGAGGATAGTCAATCGCCAACTTCTCCGGGGTGGGCACCGAGACCTCTTCGAGGAAAAAGTTTCTCGGTTAAGCCGAGCTTCCATCATCACAGCTGTTTTGGCTGAGCTCCCCGCGCTCCTTGGTTTCGTCTTTTTCCTCCTTACTGGCTCCAGTCGGGATTTCTATTTTCTCTGGTTCGGCTCCCTGGCTCTGGAATTCATTTTTTTCCCCCGGTCGGGGGCATGGGAGTCCTGGCTTAGGTCGTCCGATTCCAAAGCTTAGGAGGAAACGATGGGCAAACGGTTCAAGAAAACTCTTTTTTCCGTTTTCTGCCTCGGGCTCATTCTTCAGGGCGTCAGCTCTCTTCAGGCCAGACAGGAAGGAGCATCGGCCACCGGCGAGGGAAAGAACTTTCTCCGTTATGAAATCTGGGTTGAGCTCGATGAGGAAACGAAAATGCTCCGCGGGAAAGAAGATATCTTCTGGTCCAATTGGACTCAGGAACCAATCCCCGATTTCTGGTTTCATCTTTACTGGAACGCTTTCAAGAACGAGCGGAGCACGGTCTTCCAGGAGTCGCGGGAGGAGGGGAGGCTGGGCATCCAGGTGGGGGACGACGATTGGGGCTGGATCGACATCACAGCCGCGACCTTGGCTGACGGCACCGACCTGATCCCCACCCTCGAATTTATCAATCAAGACGAGCCAACTCATCCCGGCGACCAGACCGTCGCCCGCTTTCTTCTACCCGAGCCCCTTCTCCCAGGCCAGGAAATGTGCCTCAGGCTCGAGTTCGAAGCTAAAATTCCGAGGGGAATACTCCGGACGGGATACTATCAGGATTCTTATTTCATCGCCCAATGGTTTCCCAAGCCGGGTGTGTATGAACGAGGAAAGGGATGGAATTGCCATGAGTACCACCTGAATAGCGAATTTTTTGCCGACTTTGCCGACTTTACTGTTCACATCACCGTGCCAGCCCGGTATGTCGTCGGAGCCTCCGGGAAACAGGTGAGCGCTGTTTCGGATGCAGCCGGAAAGAAAGTCACCTACACTTTTGAGCAAACAAACATCCATGACTTCGCCTGGACGGCAGCCCCCCATTTCATCAAAGTGGAGCGGGATTTCCTGGCCGCTCAGGAAGTCACAGAGGAGGAGTATGCGGCGGTGGCCCGGATGGTCAACCTCCCGCCCGAGGACATCAGGCTACCGGATGTGAAGATGATCCTCCTCATCCTTCCCGAACACAAGTCTCAGGTGGAGAGGCATTTCAAAGCCCTGCGTGCGGCCATCAAGTACTACGGCCTCTGGTACGGCCCTTACCCCTATGAAACCGTGACCATGGTCGACCCTCCCTTCCGAACCGGAAGCGGCGGCATGGAATATCCGACGCTCTTTACGGCCGGGACAGGTGTGCTCCGCGATAGAAAGGTTCTCTCTCCGGAGGGAGTCATCATCCATGAGTTCGGGCATGGCTACTGGTATGGGCTCGTCGCCAACAACGAGTTCGAGGAGGCATGGCTGGATGAGGGAATCAACACCTACTCGACCGGCAAGGTTCAAGCCAAAGCCTATGGACCAGGAATGATGCCCGCTTCCCTCTTTGGCATCCCCCTGACCTGGTTCTTTAAATTTCCGGTCTATTATGATTATGAGCTCGACCGTATCGCTGCCATCCTCGCCGTTGAGCTCGACCCGATAACGACCTTCTCCTGGCACTTTTACAGCCGAGCTAGCTATGGAATGAATGTCTACATGCGCGCCTCGACGTGCCTCCATACGCTCGAGCGGCTCCTCGGCGAAGAAAAAATGCTCCGCATCCTCCGGACCTTTCAGGCCCGTTTCCGTTTCAAGCATCCTCGCACCCAGGATTTTGTCGACGTGGTCAACGAAATAGCTGGCCAAGATATGGGCTGGTTCTTCGAGGAATTCTTCTTCAACACGCTCAATTTTGATTACGGGATCGCATCTCTGAAGTCCTATGAAAAAAAAGAGTTCTTCCGTGGTTTCTTTGATGTCGACGGCAAAAAAGAAAAAGTTACCAGAGCTTCCATCTCCCGGCTGGAAAAAGGGAAAGGAAAGGAGGCAGGCGAAAAAACCTATACCACGGAGGTCCGAGTCCGACGCTACGGAGAAGCCAAGGTGAGGGGAGAGGCGCGCCTCAAGCTTCGCGTTCTCTTCGAGGACGGGTCAGAAGAAACGAGGTTCTGGGACGGCCAGGAGAGGTGGGAAAAATTCATCTTCGAAAAACCGACCCGGGCCGTCTCGGCTGAGGTCGACCCCGACTTCATCTGGCTCATCGATTCCAACCTGGCCAACAACAGCATGAGGTTAAAGCCCTGTCGAAAGGGCATACTGCGAGTGGTAACCAAGGTCTTTTTCTGGGTCCAGCTGGGTCTCAGCGGCCTGTGGGGCTTAACTTGAGGAGGGGAAAATGAGCACACTCAAGATTTTTGGCAAAGGCTTTCTGACGGCCATCAGGAAAACGCGCCTTGCCCTCTATGTGTGGCTGGCCACAGTCCTCTTCTCGCTGGTCATCTTAGCCCCTATTTATTTCCTGCTCAGCCATGATTTTTCCCGCTCCCTTGCCGGCGACAGGCTTGACCAAGGCCCCCTTTTGCTCTGGCTCGGTGACATGATTTATCAACACCGGGATGACTTTCCATTCCTGGCCGGCTGGACCATCGTCCCGGCTTTCCTCTTTCTGCTCCTTTATGTCTTCCTCAACGGTGGCATTCTCGGTCGTATCTCTGTTAACGAGAGGGTTAACCTGCCCGCTTTTCTGAGCGACAGCGCCCGCTATTTCTGGCGCTTCGTCCGTGTTTTTCTTCTCTCCATCCTTGGCTACATCCTCGTTTTAGGAATCCTTGGCAGGGGTGTTTCAGCTCTGCTGGGAGTCTGGATAAAAAAGGCTTCCTCCCAATGGTCGACTTTGGCCGCTTCGCTCCTTAAACTCCTCGTCTTTCTTCTACTCTATTCTTTAGTCAAAATGTTCTTCGACTATGTCAAAGTCCGTCTCGTCGTTACCGAAAGTAAGAAGACCGCCAGGGCTACGCTGGCCAATTTCCAGTTTCTCGGACGGCGATTTTTCCGCGCCTGGGGTCTTTTTCTGCTTTGTGGCTTGGTTTTTATCGCCCTAAGTCTCGTCTATTATCTGGGCGCTAAGGCCATCCCGGCCGGCGGGGTTATTCCCCTCGGCATTCTCTTCCTCTGGCAGCAAGTTTATGTTTTAGCCCTCGCCTGGATAGTGGTCTTCTTTTTTTCAACGGAATATGAGTTCTTCAAGGCCCATCAGTACCAGCCAGCCGAGCAAACTTAGGCCGAAAGGAAGCTCTTGAAGGTTCAGTTCCTCGGTGCCAACAACCAGGTCACAGGCTCTTGTTTTCTTCTGGAGACCGATGACACGCGGCTCCTCATCGACTGCGGCCTCTACCAGGAAAGATCCTACCTGGAAAGGAACTGGGCCCGTTTCCCTGTTCCGCCCGAGACGGTCGATGACCTCCTCCTCACCCATGCCCACCTCGACCACTCCGGCCTTATCCCCAAACTCGTCCGGGAAGGCTTTGTCGGCCGGATTTTCACCACCCCCGCCACCGCCGAGCTTCTGCCCATCATCCTTCTTGATTCAGCCAGGATCCAAGAAGAAGACGCCGCCTACAAGAAAAAGAGACACGAGAGGGAGGGACGGCGGGGGCCGTATCCAGAAATCCCGCTTTATACGGAAGCTGAGGTCAAGGAAGCGCTGAAGCTCCTCCATCCGACGCCCTACCTGAGAACAATCCCCTTGGAGGGAAGGGTTCGAGCCTGTTTCCACGACGCCGGACACATTCTCGGCTCGAGCATGATCGAAATCTCCGTGCGAGAGAAGAAACGCCATTTCAAGCTCATCATCAGCGGCGATATCGGCCAGCTCGGCAAACCGCTCATCCAGGATCCCTCAGTCTTTGCCCAGGCTGATGCCGTGATCATGGAATCCACCTACGGCGACCGTGATCATGAAGACCCAGCGGATGCGGAGACGATGTTAGCCAGCATCATCAAGGAGACCATCGAAGATGGAGGAAACGTTGTCGTCCCTGTTTTTGCCGTGGAAAGGGCGCAGGAGTTGCTTTTTCATTTGAGCCGCCTCGTCTTGGGAAAGAGGCTGCCTCGTCTTCCCGTTTTCCTGGATAGCCCGATGGCCATCGACGTGACCGAGGTCTTCCTCCACCACCGGGAGTGCCTCGACAAGGAGACGCTTGACCTTCTCCGCTCCGGGCAGTCGCCTTTTCGCTTCGATGGCCTCCGCCTCACCCGAACTCAGGCCGAATCCCGGTCCATCAATTCTTATCCCGAGCCCTGCCTGATTATGGCCGGATCAGGCATGTGCACGGGCGGCCGCATCAAGCACCACCTTGTTCACAACATTTCCCGACCGGAAAGCACGGTCCTTTTCGTCGGCTATCAGGCCGAAGGAACCCTCGGTCGCCAGATCCTCGAGGGCCAGCCACGAGTGCGGATCTTCGGGGAAATGCACGAAGTCAGGGCGAGAATCAGGGAAATTCAGGCCTTTTCAGCTCACGCGGGGAGGACCGGGCTCTTGGCCTGGCTCTGCCGATTCCGCGAGCCCTACCCCCAGGTCTTCCTTGTCCACGGTGAAAAAGCTGTTTGTCAGAGCTTCGCCGCGCTTCTGAAAAGCCGGGACAGATGGGATGTCGTCGTGCCTGACTATCAAGACGTCTGGGAGTGGCCTGCCTCTTAGTCGAGGAGGATGGCCTTTCTTTTTGTGCCACCCTTCAGCGAATCATAGACGAGGTCAACTTTTCCTGTCCCCTTGAGGAGGAGGCGGAAATCGAGCCGGCCAAAGCCAGCCACCCCGCCCTCGACCCAAAAAGCATTATCTCGAACCTTGATTTTCCTGGTCAGGCCGCGGAACTTATCGACAAGTTGACCGGCCGCGACAAGCTCGACCCTGGAGCCAGCGACCTTAAATAAATCAGCCCGGTGGAGCTTGTTTTGGACAGCGACGGCGGCGATCGACGGTGTGACGCGGCTGTTGGCCACGGAAACGTCCACCTGGAAAAGGTCATTCTTGACCTTTTGGACCTCGGCTTTCTCGACCTCCAGCCTGGGCAGTTGGTCAGCGTGGTAGAGGCAGAAAGCGGCGTTGCGGTGGCAGGTTTCAGCCAGCTGGAAGAGTGGCGGCACGCGGCGGCCGAATTTCTTGACGCCCCCGATTTCGATATCGCCATAAAGGGGATGTCGGTAGGGCTTCCAGTCGCTGAATTGCTCGCCCAGGAGAACGAGGTCATGGTAAACCATCTCCTCCAGCCGCCCCTCCTGGAAGAGCATGGCCATGACATCTTCCTCTTCCTCCTCCCCGCGTCGGGCACCCCGCTGCCTCACCTCAGCCAAAGGGTCCATATCGAGTTCATTGGAGAAGGTAAAAATGCCCAGGACGGCGTAGAGAAAATCGATGCTCCCACCATAGACCGTGTACATATCTTTATAGACCGTGATGTACCTGTAACCGGGGAGAATCTTCTCGCCCTTCTTGCCGATATAATCATAGACGCGTCGATCAGCGGGGTTATATTCGCCCATGTTCTTGGCTCCGGGCCCGCGGAGGATCATACCTCCGAAGTTATGGAAATTCTGCGCGCCGGCGATGTTCGGGTGAGCAAGGAGAAAATCGCGGACGGCCCGAGTCTCAGGAAAACAGAACGGGTAATCGCCGGCCCCGCGCTGGACGTAATCGGGCTGCCAGTTGTAGCCGTAGTTCCGGTTCATATCGTAGCCACCGGGGCCATCCTCATTGATGAGACCATCGCCATCGTTGTCGATTCCCTCCTGGCCGAGGAGGATGTATTCTCCCTTTTCCCCTGGCTTAACGGGAGTAAGGATGCGGGGGTCCTCCGGGTGCGGCTTGTGGGTGCCGTTGGGGTCTCGCTTGCGCATCATCGTAATCGAGCCATCCCCATCCAAATCCTCTGGCCCGTCCTCATCCGCTAGGCCATCCCGGTCAGAATCGTAGGGCATGAGGCCGGAGCGCGGCGAGTTCGGGTCGGAGGGCAAGTTGATGTAATAATCCCGACTGTCCGGGTTCATGGTTGGAACGACATAGAAGACCCTCTCATCCAGGAGACGAGTGGCCAGCTCGCTCCGGCCATAATTTTTCAGGAGGTACCAGACGACATAGAGGGCGACTTCAGCGCCCTGGATTTCGTTGCCGTGGATGTTGCCGTCGATATAATAGCCTGGCTTTTGTTCTGCTGGGCCGGTCTTGGGGTTAGTCAGGATAGCTACCCAGATATCCCTTCCTTGGTAAGACTTGCCGATCGATTGGAGAGTCATGAGCTGGGGATAAGCGCTCTGTAAGGACTGGAGAGCTCTCGTCAGTTCAGCGTGGTCGTAGAAATGGTCAAAAGAAAGTTCGACGCTCATCGAAGAAAGATGCATCGGCGCCGTGCCAGCCATGAAAATAAAAATGAAAGCCAGAGTAAGAATTTTTTTATCCATTGCACCCATCATCTCCTCCTATTGCAATGTCACAGTCTTGGTCAAGGATCCCAGCTTTGGCGAGCTCGCCGTCACGGTCAGTCGAGATCCCTTTTTGCCCTTGACCATCCATTCCAATTTCTTGGTATCGCCGCTTGCACCCAGAAACGGCACAGTCTCAATGGGGCGCCCCGAAAAAAGCGTCTGCCCAGCTTCCATGTTCAGAGTAACTCGAATCGGCCAAGCGGTTTGGGCACGCCGGCCCTGAGCTGTCGAGGTGGGGAACCAGCCGTCGTTGGTGAGAAGAACGGTCATCTGGTAGAGCTCAGGCGCGACTTCCTCCACCCTTGCCTCCTGGATGCGAAGCTCGGGAAGCTTGCTCATAAGTCGAAGAAAAAAATTGGCGTGAAAATCGAGGCTCGATTCCATGGTTTCGGGCGGCGGGTTGATTTTGACAAACGGAGCAAAACCGCCGATTTCGACCTCGCCCAGCGTCGGATGCTGGAACGGCTTCCAGTCCACAAAGCCGTGCCCTTTCCAGGCCTCATCCACCCATCTGAGGATGTAGAGGTCCGGATGTTCTTCTCCATCTGGCTGCGGCCGCCGAGGCATTTTTTCCATCATCTCCGCCATCCGGGCAGGGGTAACCTGTCCAGATTTGACCATCTTGATAAGCATTTCCGCGCTAAAATTGGGCGGCGCCCCCTGTTCCTTGAGGAAGGAGGCGATCTTTTCTTCGCCGAGCGAAAGAAACTCATCGGAGGACATGGATTTGAGCTTCTCGGCGGTCAGAGCATCTTTGGCCGCCTCTTTTTTCGGCTCGGGCACAGCCCAGAGGTCGACAGAAAAGACCGGGACGCCATACTGATAGTAACAATAGGCAACAAAAGAGCCTTTGCCCACCCCCTTGGCCCTTTTTTCAGGATAATCAATCTTGGCTTCCTTGAGAGCTTCCTTGTACTCTTTCTGGACGGCCTCAAATAGGGGCATGTCCTGGCGATCAAGCGTCACGGCCGGGCCAAGTCCGAGAAAACTGGCGACCATGTCTTCGGTGATTTCCATTCCTCCACCCACTCCCGATGCCTTCACCGTCTCGACAATCTCCTTAAGGCTGTACTCTTGGTCGGGCTCAAGCCCGAGAAAGGTAGCCAACTGGCGGGGGACGCGAACGCGGTCGGCGCCAGCCCTCGCCTGGCCTGTCTGCTGGAGGTTGAGGATCGTGTTTTCCGTCGAAAAATTCAAGACCATGGCGATAGGGGAGTGGCCAACGAGAAACCTGACGACGGCCAGTGTTTCGGGCTCTGAAATTGGCCACTGGCCGGCGGCTCGCGTGTTATGCTCAAAATCATGCGGCCAATTGCGGTTGAGGGCGACTCCACCGGGCGGATCCTCGTTGTACTCGCCATCGCCGTCGTTATCGATTCCCTCCTCGTAAAGGGCATACATCCCTTTTTCGCCCTTCTTGGGGTCGGCGAGGCGCATGAGTCTGGGCTCTCCGGGGTCGGCAATCCATTTTCCCTCGGCGTCCTTGACCCGCATCTGGGTGATGAGTCCGTCCTTATTCAAATCATCCGGACCGTCCTCATCCAGCTTCATGTCCAGGTCATCATCCATCGGCCGGCTGTTCGCCCATTTTTCGACGCGAGGGGAAGCGAAAAAAGCTTGCGCACCGTCGGGGTTGAGAAGGGGAGCCACGTAGATAGTTCTCTTTTCGAGCAACTGGGCAATGGATTTGTCTGAAGCTGAGCCGTGAATGAATTTCTCGATCAGCTTGAG
This sequence comes from uncultured Eubacteriales bacterium, assembly GCA_964445305.1. Classification (GTDB taxonomy): domain Bacteria; phylum Acidobacteriota; class Aminicenantia; order Aminicenantales; family UBA8522; genus CAYUKK01. Next base: position 9,111 of record CAYUKK010000133.1, on the reverse strand, counting down.
AGCGGCTTCTGTGCCGATGAGATGGGCGCCCTCGATGTTGGCCGATACGAAGACAGCCGGACGCTTTTCGGGGTCTGTGCTTCCTTTCGGCTGAGCGGCCAGCCGGAGGGCCAGGATTTCTTTGCCGGCCGCCGATTTGCCCAGGACAATGAGCTGGGCCAGCTGGGGATTCTCCGCGGCCAGAGATTTGAGAAGAGCGTTCACCTCTTCGGGCTTGTGGTACTGGCTGAACGAAATTTTAGCACTCCCCGCCGCCCCAAGGATGAGCAACACACCAAGAACCAGGGAAAAACGAACCAACAGCTTGCCGGTCATTCCGTCCTCCTTCCACATTTTAGGTGTATATTTCCAAAGCAGGAAATGGACCATACTGGTCATACGATTTGGCTCAATAGAAGTTTCCCGCCCACGGCCGTAACGAATCATCCTCTCGACTGAACATGAGCGACCGAGTTCCTCGACGAAGCCAGAGGCGAATCATGCCCACGGATATTGTCCGATCTTGACGCGAATCTCAAATAATAGCGGGAATAACTATATTTCCTCAAGGCCGTATTTTATAATGGGATGGGCGAGAAATGTAAAGAGGTTGTAAACAAGCCGAGGTTGACAAGAGAATTATCGGAAGGATTTTTTTTGCGTTTACACCCGAGCCACTCCACCCTCGGCGCACACGATCCATCATGGCAACTTTTGGAATTTCAAGCTTTAAGCGTAAACAAAAAAGTCCGTCGGCGATTTCAGGCTAAAAATCGACGCGACAAGGAGGAGGCAAGATGGCGAGATATTGGGTCTGGTTTTTGAAGAAAACATCCGGGCTGGCTTTTCTTCTTCTTCTTCTTCTTCTTCTTCTTCTTCCCATTTCCGCCCGAGCTCAGAGTGCCGACCAGGTAGCCAAGCTATTTAATAAATTTTCCTGGCGAGCGATCGGCCCGGCGGTTATGGGCGGCCGCACGGTCGACATCGATGCCGTCGAGAAAAAGCCATGGATCATCTATGCTGCCATCGGGCCGAGCGGGGTATGGAAATCGGAGAACGCCGGCGTCACCTGGAGCCCGGTCTTTTTCAAAGAAGCTACGGTTTCGGTGGGCGATGTGACGATCGCTCCATCCCATCCCGATATTGTCTGGGTGGGAACAGGAGAAGCCACCTGCCGCAACAGTGTGACTATCGGCGACGGTGTCTATAAATCGACGGATGGCGGAAAAACATGGCAGAACATGGGCCTCAAGGAGACGAGACACATCAGCCGTATCGTCATCAACCCGGGCGACCCGAATATTGTTTACGTGGCGGCTATGGGCCATCTCTGGGGACCGAACGAGGACCGGGGCGTTTATAAGACTATCGACGGTGGACGAACGTGGAAAAAGGTTCTTTACGTCAACGCGGACACGGGTTTTGCCGATTTGGCCATGGACCCGAACGATAGCCTCATCCTCTACGCTGCGGCTTACGAACACCGCCGGCTTCCCCATTATTTCTCGAGTGGAGGACCCGGAAGTGGCATTTACAAAACGACCGATGGCGGGGAGACCTGGGTACGGTTGACCAAGGACCTTCCCGAAGGCATCCTCGGCCGAATTGGCCTGGCTGTCGCCCGGAGCGCCCCTGGAGTTGTCTACGCCCTCATCGAGCATAAAGACGGCGGAATCTGGCGCTCCGAAGATAGGGGAGAGACGTGGAAAAGGATGTGCGATGTCCAGACCTACCGCCGTGTAAACACGCGACCTTTCTATTACAGCCATATCCATGTCGACCCGACCAACGACAAAGTCGTCTACGTTCTCTCGACGGGACTCCATGTTTCGATGGACGGCGGGCAGAAATTCCGCGCCATCGGCGCAGGCATCCATCCCGACCATCACGCGCTCTGGATCAACCCTTCAAACCCCCAACATCTCATCGAAGGCAATGACGGTGGAATCGACATCTCCTATGACGGCGGAAAAACGTGGCTGCCCGTTCAGAGCATGGACCTGGCCGAGGTCTACCAGGTGGGCTACGACATGCGAGACCCCTATTACGTCTACTGCGGCCTCCAGGACAACGGAAGCTGGGCCGGACCGAGCGCGACGACAGACATCATCGGCATCACCAACGAGGACTGGGTCAACATCGGCGGCGGCGATGGGTTCTACGCCCAGCCCGACCCGAACGACCCCACCATCGTCTACAGCAATTATCAAGTCAACAATCTTTATCGCTACGATTGGCGCATCTTGAGGAGTAAATCTATAAAACCTATAGGTTCACTTGACAACCCACCCTTCCGCTTCAACTGGAACTCACCCATCCACATCTCGCCGCACGATTCCAACATTGTTTATACAGGCGGGAATTATCTCTTCATGTCCCGCGACCGGGGCCAATCCTGGGAAATCATTAGCCCTGACTTGACGACAAACGACCCGGCCAAGCTAAAAGACTCGGGTGGCCCCATCACCCTCGACAACAGCGGCGCTGAAAGCCACTGCACCATCACGACCATTTCTGAATCTCCCGTCGAGAGGGGAGTTATCTGGTGCGGCACGGACGACGGCAACCTCCAGATAACGCGGAATGGCGGCAAGACCTGGGAAAACGTTGTCCGTCGCCTTCCCGGTCTTCCGGCTGGAACGTGGTGTTCGCGAGTCGAAGCCTCCCGTTTTGAGGCGGGCACCGCTTACGCTGCTTTCGACGGCCACCGCCATGATGACTATGCCACCTATGTTTTCAAAACGGCCGATTATGGAAAAACCTGGACATCGATCAAAGGGAACCTTCCCTTCGGCTGGGTTAACGTCATTCGCGAGGATGTCAAGAATAGAAACCTCCTTTTTATCGGCACCGAATTCGGAATTTTTGCCTCCCTCGACGCCGGCGCATCCTGGTTCTCATTGAAAAACAACTTGCCAACAGTGGCGGTCCATGACATCGCCGTCCATCCTCGAGCCAACGACCTCATCATCGGAACGCATGGCCGGGGCATCTGGATTCTGGACGACATTTCCTTCCTCCAGGAGATGAAGCCCGAGGTTCTCCGAACGCCCGCTCACGTGTTCAGCATTCGGCCAACAACCATCTGGCATGTATCCTCTCGCCGGGAATCCTACACCAAGCCTGTCTACGCAGCGAAGAACCCGACCTACGGGATGGCCTTAACGATCTTCCTCCCCTCCAAGCCGAAAGAAAAGCCCAAAGCAACGATCCAGGACAAGGAAGGTGAGACGGTTTTTGAGCTCAATTTTGCGGCCGAGGAAGGTATCCAACGGGAGTACTGGAATCTCCAAATTGTTCCCAAGTCCAAGGATGGAAAGCGAGTCCCCCCAGCTCTCACCGGGTTTACGGCTCTTCCGCTTGTCGGTCCGGGTGAATACATCGTCGAGGTCGCTGTGAATGGCCAGAAATGGAAAACGCCCGCTTCTCTCCTTCCTGACCCGCGTTTTACGATGTCAGAAGAGGACAGGCGAAAGCAGCACGAGGCCATAGCGGAATTGCTCATCATCGGCAAAAAGATGGGCTTGACAACGACGGCCGCGGCCAACATCCGCCGGCAGGTCGACAGTCTGAAAAGCGGGCTCAGAAAAGAAGGCGTGAACCGCCAAGCCATCGAAGGAGCTCTCCAAGCCTTCGAAGAAAAATTCAAGCCCATTGAAAACGAGGTTGTGCCCAAGGAATTTGGCACACAGAGGACGAGGGAGGACGTGTTACGGGGAGGACCGCTCAACCAGCAAATTCTCTCCTTAGGCTCCTCCCTCAGTGGCTATCCCTCCGCCCCGACCCGGACTGAGCTTTTCCTCCTCAACGAAATCAGGAGAAAAGTCGATGATTACGTCGATAAAATCAACCGAGTTATCACCGAAGACATCCCCGGCCTCAACAAGCTCCTCGAGGCCTCGGGCCTGACCCCACTCCAGGCGCCCGCCGAAGTGAAACTTTAAGTTGAAGACCCGCTCAGTCGGGAGTTATGGAGAGGGGGAGAGTGGAGAGGCCGGCCTTGGTTGCCTCGGCGAGCATGATTCTATGGAGTTCGCGGACAACAGTCTCCCCAGGGAGAGCAGGAGCATTTTCGAGGAGAAGCTTTTCCACTTGCTCGGAGGCGCGGTCAGCCATGCTCTTCTTGCCAGAAGCCAGCCACGCATCATAAGTCTCGCGGTCGGTGATCATGGGGAAAGTGTGCTCAAGGCGGTACCATTGTCGGGTGTGAGGGAGTGTCAGAAACTGCATTTCCTTGCCCAGGGAAGCGAATAAATCAAGGGCCAGTGGTTCGTCGCGCTGGGCAATGCCCTCGATGAGCCTGTAAGCAAGACCGCAAATTTCATGGTCGATGACGAGCTTCTCCAGGCTCTGGGAGCTTTCGAAGTTGAGCATACCAGGTCCGGAGACGACATTGATTCCAGCCAAAGCAGCCAGCACCGCGCCTATTCCCGTTTCCAGTCCGGCCTGGGAATCGTTGACCTTGGAGTCGCTCAGGCCCATGTAGGCATGGGTGGGCAAGCCCAAATACTTGCCGATCTGGGCGGAGGCGACATCGATCATCATCGTCTCCATGGCGCCCATCGGCGTTGTTCCCCGGCGCATGTCGAAGCTCGATGGCGACCCCCCGAAGATGACAGGCGCCCCGCGTCTGGCCAGCTGGGCAATGACGAGACCGGATAGGTTTTCGGCCACGTGCTGAACCAGGGTGCCGGCAATGGTCACAGGTGAGGTGGCGCCAGTCATGCCCATGGAGATGAGTTCAGACGGAATTCCCGACCGACTGCAGTCGATAAGGCTCTGGGCAGTGAGGTTGCTCCACTTCAGGGGAGGGGAGGGACAGGCGTCAAAAATGGCCAGAGGCTTCTCGGCCAATCTTTCCTTACTTCCTCGAACCGCCACGAGCATGTCCTGCATGGGCTTGAAACCCTCCACCCGAAATGTGCCGGTGACAATGGGCTTCGACGAATACTGGAGACAAATATAGAGGCGGTAAACGTCAGCTATTTCTTCAGGCACATCCGAGCTGATGAGCCCGGTGCTCTGGAAATGGAAATGCGGCAGCAAGTCTGTCAACCGCGTGAACCTGATGAGGTCTTCCGTCACCGCCTTCCTCTGAGTCTGGGTGGCATGGTCTAAAATGGTTACCGCGGCCGAGCCAGGGTCAAAATGAACTGCATCGCCTCCGACAACGAACTCCTTAGTGCCGCTCCGATCATAGACTTTAAGCACAGAGGGAGTCGAGTTCAGGCACTCCTTAACCAGGTCCTGCCGGAGAAGAACGCGGCCGTCGGCGTCGTTGACCTTCATCCCTGCTTCCTGGAGGAGAGCAAGAGCTTCTTTGTTTTCGACAAAAACGCCGTGTCGCTCGAGGAGAAGGAAAGCCTCCTCGACAATCTTGTGGATGAATACCTTGCTCAAGAGCTCAAGTTTCGGTCTTTTGGGTTTGATCATGGCCGGTTTCCTTTTTTTCTTTCCACCAGGCGGGTGGCGAGCTTGACCGCCTCGAGGGCATTCTCGGCATAGCCGTCGGCTCCAATATCGTCCGCCCATTTCTGGGTGACGGGCGCACCCCCGACAAGGACCAGGAAGCAATCCCTCAGGCGAGCCTCCCCCAGAATCTCGATGAGCCGTCTCTGGCCGAGCATGGTCGTTGTCAGGAGAGCCGAGAGGCAGATGAAATCTGCCTCTGTTTCCTGAGCCCGGTCGATAAATTTCTGGAGCTTGACGTCAGCCCCCAGGTCGTGCACCTCGAACCCGTGGGCCTGGAGCATGGACGCAACGAGGTTCTTACCGATGTCGTGGATGTCCCCCTCGACCGTGCCGATGACCACCCTGCCCCGGGAGGGCGTGTCGACATTGGCCCGCCGGAGTTCCGGCTGAAGGATAGCCATGGCCGCTTTCATGCTTTCAGCTGCGCTCATGAGTTCGGGCAAGAAATAATCGCCCCTCGCCCACAGTTCGCCCACTCTCTGAAGGCCGGGGACAAAACCGCTCTGGATGACGGCGAGAAGGTCGAGCTTTTTCTCGACGGCTTCTCTGGCCAGTCGTTCGGCTTCCCTCCTCTGCCCATCGACGATCGCCCGGGCCATTTTTTCGTACATGTCGTCTTTCATCTTCTTTCTCCTCCAAAGCTCTTCTTATCTTGGAGCGAGGCCCTGTCTTAGGGCCAGCGCTTGAATTCGAGCGCCCGAATGTAGGCGTCCTGGAATCGCGGGTCGGAAGCCAGGGACACATAATCGATTTTCTGGATGAGCCTTTCGACTCTTTCCCGTTCCTCAACGGCCAGGAGAAGTAGCCTGGCTCCGGCCAGCGAAGAGTTGCCCACAAAAATAACCCGTCGTTCATCGAGGCTGGGCAAGAGACCGATGGCCATGGCATTCCGGATGTTGAGATAGTTACCGAAAGCGCCAGCGATGAACACCCTGTCCAGGTCGCTTTCGCGGAGGCCGTTCCGTGTGAGCATCATCCGGATGCCAGTCTTGATGGCCGCACAGGCCAGCTGAACGTGTCGGATATCGGCCTGGGTGAGAGAGAAGCCTCTTGTCACGCGCAGCTTCTTGCTTTTGTTCAGGATGTTACCTTTGGCCGAAATCTCTCCCCTTTCCAGGGACAGGGCCACAAGGTCAATCAAGCCCGTCCCGCACACACCCCTGGCTGGCTGATTCCCGATGGTGAAGAGTTTAAGGCCGCGCGCCCCACTTTCCACTTTGTAGATGGCACCGGCAAGAGCCGGCATCCCACAGCTGATGTTCATCCCCTCGAAAGCGGGGCCAGCTGCGGTCGAAGTCGCAACCAGCCGCTTGCCCGTTTTGAGCACGATTTCTCCGTTCGTCCCTAAGTCGATGAACAGGAGGTTACCCCGGCGCTCGTCGAGACGCGTCGCCAAGAGACCAGAGGTAATATCGCCGCCAATAAAACTCTTGATGTTGGGTGAAAAATAGACCTTCGCCTCCGGGTGAGCGGCCAAACCCACCTCTTGCGCCGCAAGATAGGGGAGTCGGGAAAAAACAGCATGAAAGGGAGCAATAGCCAGCGAATCGACGGGGACGCCGAGGAGGAGATGATTCATGGTCGTGTTTCCAGAAACGACGATTTCATAGATAGAGGTGGGCAGGACGCCGTTCCGGCGAGTCAAGCGCCCAACCAGCCGGGTGAGGGAGTTGAGCACAAGGGAGGTGAGCTCGAAGGCCCTTATGCCGCCGGACATCGCCTGGGTTATCCTGGAGATGACATCTGCCCCCCGGCGAGCCTGGTCGTTGAGGGTCGCCGCGGCGTCGATTGTTTGCCCGCTCTCCAGGTCGATGAGCTCGACAGCCAGGGTGGTTGTTCCCACATCGACAGCCAGGCCAAGCACGCGGGGCGAATCTGAAGCCGGCTCGACAGCCAGGATTTCCTTATCCCGGTGGGTAACGGCGACCACCTTGTAATCGGCTTTTGCGACCTTGGGGCCAAGCTGGCGCAAAAGATGAAGGGGAATTCTCAGGTGGTCGGTGCCCAATTCGACTAACATTTTCTCGAAAAGAGAAGTTGGCGATTCCAGCCCAGGTGGCTGAAGCTCGAGGACGTATTTTTTGACGGCGGGGTTCGGCTTAACCGCGGCTGGGCTCAGTCGAGGCAGGATGGGCACTTCCTGGGCAATCGATTCTTCAGGCAGGCGAATTTCAAGATTGTCCTTGACTTCAAGAAGACAAGATAAACGGTAGTTCTTGTCCAAACCCTTCTGCTTCTGCCAAAACTTTTCTTTGGCCGCGGCAGGCGGAAGCTGACCATGAAGAACCTCAACGAAACACTTGCCACAAAGACCCCGCTTGTTGCAGTCAAGGCGGAGGGGAATTCCCGCTCGCTCGAGGGCATCGGCCAGCCGCTCACCCGGTTTTGCCCGAACTGTCCTTGCCGGCGAGATAACCTTGATCCTTAGAGCCATGGGCACCACAACAGATTCCCTAATAGACTATAATTTTGTTCTCTTTTTTACAAGATAGGGAATCATTCCACTCCCCGCATTGATTCTCTGGCTGGCGAGTGAGATAATGAGGAAAAAAGGAGTCCTGGACAGGGTGCAGCCCATGGATTTTGAAGGAGGTAAGATGGATATCAAAGTCACAAGCCCAGCTTTTGAGGAAGGGGGCATGATCCCTCGCCAGTACACTTGCGACGGCGAGGACATTTCACCGCCTCTGGCGTGGCGGGGTGTGCCCGAAAATGCCCAAACGCTCGCCCTCATCTTTGACGACCCCGATGCTCCGATGGGCACATGGGTCCACTGGGTGCTTTTCAACCTGCCGGCGAGCGAGAACGGACTCCCGGAAGGAGTGCCGCCTACAAAGGAGCTCAAGAATGGAGCCAGGCAGGGCCGGAACGATTTCCAGCGTATCGGCTACGGCGGTCCCTGCCCGCCCGGCGGCACCCATCGCTACTTTTTCAAGCTCTATGCCCTGGACAAAGTTCTCGACCTTGCTCCTGGAGCCACCAAAGCCGAGCTTCTTCGAGCCATGGAGGGTCATCTCTTAGCCCAAGGGCAGCTCATGGGCAGGTATCGCCGCTCCTAATTAAAAGCTCTTCTCCCTTGCTTTTTTCCCTTTATCAACCCACCATCTCCGCCGGCCTAACGAGGAGGGAAAGCGCGCTCCTCAAACGCGATTATAGAGCCAGGAAATGTCGAGGTCAGGGGGGCGGATATGCCCCCCTTCTCGTACGCTTTTTGCCTTCGAGTTTTCTCGCCAGAAAGGGGGTTGAGTTGGCTCCCCTCATCCAGGCAGAAAAGGCTTTAATCCTCGAGCTTGGTCAAGAACTCATCGTGATGGAGCACCTCGCCGATATAGGGGATGATTTCCCCACCCCATGTGCCTTTGCGGAAGGCTCTGAGGTTAACCACATTACCAAGGTCATCTCCCGAAATAGCCGATAGAAGCACCCGACGGGTCCTGTCGTGGTTCACCCCCGGCCAGGCTCGGGGTTGGGATTGCGAAGCACGCTCGTTTCCCCAGCGAGGAAACTCGCTCCGACTCAGCCTTCGCTCTTCTCTCGCTTCGCTCAAGAAACCCTGCCCGCTCAGGCTTCGACGGGCTTCCTCACCCAAACCCCTCGCCTGTTCCCCATGGCATCAAACGCTCGGGTCGGCGTTCCGAGACGCTATGGAAAGCTCTGTTT
>CAYUKK010000132.1:0-2966 GCA_964445305.1 uncultured Eubacteriales bacterium | reverse complement strand
GTAGCGGTCGACGAGCTCATCCCGGCTGGAATAATTCTTCAGACTCAGGAGCGCCGCACTCTCCCGCTTGTAAGCCTGGCTGACGAAATTGGCGGCTTCTTTGTAGGACGCAAAGAGTGTGGCCGGTTCGCTTTGATGGAGGAGCCCGAATCCCCGCGAGATTTCAGCCTGGATGCGGGAACGGGCTCGGATGGCCATTTCGCCGGCCAGGCGACGGGCTTTATGGGGACAGTCATCAGCGAGAAAGACGGTGGCGGCTGCGGCCAGGAAACTTGAGCGCTTGAGCTGGGTCGGGTCGCATTGCTCCGGCTGGTCGCCGCTCGTATGATAGTAGCGATCAGGCCAGACCAAGAAGAAAGCAAAGGGGACGCCGATGAGGCTATCGTTAAAAATAACCTGATCGCTTCCGCCCGTATAGCCCATGATGCGATAGCGGAAGGCATCCCTGCTTCCGGACAGGGAGTGGACGGTGAAAGCAGATTCGTCTTCGAGCGCCTGGACGTTATGGGCGGCCAGGAATTCAACCAGGTTGATGAGGACGTCGTTGACAAAGTGAGGGCGGGAGTGAGGGGTGAGGTGAAGGAAGAAGGTGGAATTGTTCTTGTTGAGGTATTGCCCGACCATGTCCAGGTTAATGCCTGCCATGGCGCGCCGGGTCGCCTCTGGGTTGCGCACAGCGTAGGCGATGCTGCCGCTCATTTCGGGGACCCAGAGGAACCGGATGGTTCGCTGAGGTGGCTTGATTTTTCCCTCGTCGATAAGGCGGCGCAAGCTCCGGCCGATTTCGAGCAAGCAGGCAGAGCCAGAAGCATTATCATTGGCTCCTGGCTTGTAGTGGCAGAGGTGAGCGGTAAGGAGGATTTCTTCACCGGCGAGGTCTCGGCCCGGGATGGCGGCGATAACGTTCTCGTAATAGTAAGGGTGAGTTTCCGCTTTGACCATCGCCCGGACACGTATCTTTTCCCCGCGGAGGAGGCGAGCTTTAAGGGCTTCGCCACGACGGTGGGAAAGGCCAAAGCCAAAAGTGGGAGTCTGGACGCGGCTGAGGCGGAGAGTGCTCACGTTGTCTGGCTCGTCATCGGCAAAGCGCATGTTGATGGTGACAACACCAAGGGCACCGTACCGGTCGACGGCCAGGCTGGCCACGCGGTCGATGAGGCCAGAGGTGAGGACGACTTTTCCCTTAACGTCGATATTTTCGTAATCGCCCGGGGAGGTGCCTTCGCCGACAAAAATGAGGTCGGCCTCAAGGTCACAGGTGGTGCTCCCGATGGCAACGGAAACGGGGATTTCAGCATAGCTCGTGAGCTTCTCTTCTTTGGGGCTGGTGATCCAGAGTTCAGCGAATTCGACATCCCAGGCTGGACTCGATTTTTGCGTCGAGTACATGGTCTGGCCATCGGCCGGGTATTTTTCGACCCGGACGTCGGCCAGGCCGAACTTCTTGGCCTGATCGGCCACCCATTCGGCGGCCAGGCTATAACCGCGGCTGGGCTGGAGGCGGTGGAAGCGGGCGATGCCACGAACATAATCTTGAGCCAGCTCGCCCGAGATTTCGTTGTTGAGAGCCCGGAGCACTTTCTCGTAGAGGAGGGGCTCGGGCGCCTGAGCGAGGCTCATGGAGGCGCTCATAAAGCAGAGGATGAACAAGAAAGCATGAAGGTGAATAACTCGGGTTGATTTCATGGCTACCTCCTGGCTAACGAATTCTTTCTGGCTTTATTCTTGGGCCCTGTGCCAAACTTTCTTTTGGCATTGGACCCGACCTTCCTTTTTCATGTCCTTCAGGACTCTCCTCAAAGTGGGAAGGGGAATATCGGGACAAGCCTGGCGAAGCATGCCGATGGTGAACTTCTGAGGCATCGCTTCGACCTTTTTCCTGGCGTCGTAATAGCCCCCGCCGTGAATATCGGGCGGCTTTCCATAGGTCATGATGGCTTCAGCAACAGCTTTATGGGGAACGTCTTGCCGATGGGCCTCAACGGCGGTGAAGAAGCCCATCGTCCATTCCCGGGCCAGCTTTCGATTACCGCCAAAGATGACGTGGGTGCGAGGATGGAGGGCGGCGATTTCGGCAAGGGCTCGACGGGCAAAAGAAGGGGGGTAGAACTTTAGCTTTTCTGGTTTGAGGAAGTCTGAATAATTCGCTTCGATGACCAGGGCGCTGTGTGGGTAGGACTCGAGCTCGGCCAGCTTTTGATGGAAAGCCGGCATCTGGGCAAAATCAGCGAGCATGTTGTCCATGGTTTTTCTCTCGACGACGGCTCGAATTCCCTCGTCGTCGAGAAGGGCATAGTCGCCGACGGGAAGGGCTACTCTCTCCGTCGAGCAGCCAGCGAACGGCCAGGGATATCTTTCGTTGACGTCGATGGCGATATGGAGATGGGGGCTGCCATGGACAGTGAGTTTGACCCTTGGCCTTCTCTCTCGGAGAGCCTTTTCGGTTCGCCAGAAAATCTGTTCGTACGTTCCTTCCCTCGTTTTATAGGCTTTTTCCAGGAAGAGGAAGTCGCAGCGTTTCTTCTGGGGTCTGTCAAGAACAACGGCCAGTCTCTTCCCGAAGCGACGAAGGGAGAGGACACGGATCCGTTCGACTTCCTGAAGTGGCGGTGACCACTCCCTTGTTTGCTCCCGCAAGCAAAAAATATGGCCTTTGGCACCCGGCCACCTGTCCTGGACTCTGAGACACAGGATGAATTTCTCCCCCCTTTTGATGCTGAGGCGGTAGGGGAACTTAATGTCTGGGGTCGACTCGAGAATCCAGAATGTCTCTTCCATCTTCCAGCCCTAAGGCGGAGCTTCTACCCGTGCTCAGATTGTTTTGTGCGTGTTCTATTATAGGATAATGTTTCCGTTTCATAAATAGTCACAGGAAACTTGGCTCATCGCCTCCGAACCCGTTAATAGGTGCAGCGGCGGGCCTCATCCGCGTAGGCCATGATGAGCTCCGGGTCAGCGTCGAAGAA
>CAYUKK010000131.1:0-17707 GCA_964445305.1 uncultured Eubacteriales bacterium | reverse complement strand
TATTATTATATCCGTCGACACCCCAAAGGTAAAGCCTTCGTATGGACCTAAATTTGCCGATCAAAGCACCCGACGGGTCCTGTCGTGGTTCACTCTCGGCCAGGCTCGGGGTTGGGATTGCGAAGCCCGCTCGTTTCCCCGGCGAGGAAACTCGCTCCGACTCAGCCTTCGCTCTTCTCTCGTTTGGCTCGAGAAACCGTGCCCGCTCAGGCTTCGACGGGCTTTCTCACCCAAACCCCTCGCCTGTTCCCCCTTGGCATCAAACGCTCGGGTCGGCGTTCCGAGACGCTATCGAAAGCTTTTTTTTATGTATTAACCACCCCTACCCCTCTCCACGAAAGACGCCCCCAAAAATTCTTTCTTAGCCATTAAATCCGCCTACCCCCTTTGAATAATCAAAGGGGGCCTGAGAAAAAGTGGGCGTCTTTCGAGCAGGCCGGAGGGGAAAAATGGTCAGCGCCTCGGGTAAGGTCGGCCCCCGAACCACGCCACCCCTCGGGTGCACTCGCTATCGTGATAATTTGTTACAATATCAAGCACCTTCGCTTGATGATAATTCTCTATCGACAAATTCGGCTTGGAGTTCCAGAGCAGCAAAGCGTTAGGGGGTCACCTCATGATCCCAGATACATTATTCGCGCCCCCCTAAACATTTGCTACTACCAATGGAATTCTGGCGAAAACTGTTGATTTCTCTCCCTCCTTTCGGTTATATCCATAACCCTGAGGCGAAAAGATGGATGAAAGCGCCTTTCCCGCTTCGCTCCGTTTCAACCTGAGGAGGGAAAGCTCTTTCTCCTTCAAATGTCAGGCTTGCGGCGCCTGCTGCCGCAACAAGGACATCGCTGTTTCATCGTACGAGGTACGGCGTCTCGCCCGTCGTCTCAACCTGACCGTAGAGGAATTCTTCTTCCAGTGCGTTGAAAAGGAAAAGCCCATCCTTCGTCGAAAGGAAGACGGAAACTGTATTTTCCTTCAGCCGGAGGGATGTAGTGTCTACGCCGACAGGCCTCTGGTCTGTCGGCTCTTTCCGCTCGGCCTGCTTGTGGATGGCCATGGCCAGGAACTCTTCGGCCTCATGCCGCTTCATCCGGATTGCCTCGGACTTCTGGGTGAGGAAGGAACAGTGACTTCCTACCTCAGTTCCCAAGCTGCCCTGCCTTATCTTCGGGCCCACCGAGCCAGCTGGAAAAGTGCCGATTGAATAAAAAGGGTTCGCTACCACTTCATGATGAATAACGCCCAGAGGGATACCGGTTTGCGGATGGCCGGCTGGGCGTTTGTCCTCCCCTCGAAGCGAGCGCCTTCTCTTTCAAGCGCAGTGGTGACGTACTTGTCATAGTAAACAGGGAGGTCGAGGAAGAGCCCGAGGGACACCCTTTGGCCGACGACCAAGCCGAAAGTGCCGCCGAACCAGGATTCCCGCAGAAAGTTTCGCCTTTGGGCATTCTTCACGAATTGATAGACTCCGCCACTGGCCACGTTGGTTCCGTAGAACCTTGTTGTCCAGGAAAATACTTGATGACTCCAGATATCCAGGCTGGCCATCAAACCAGCTCCCTCGAGGAGGGGAAGCTCCAAGTCGGCCTCGGTAAAATTGATGAACGTGAAACCATCTCCGTAGCTTGAGCGTTCCCAGCTCGTTTCCCATCCGAAATTAGCCCAACTGGGAGAGTAGACCTCCTGCTTCCCCCATATCTCCCTGTAGCGATAATCCTTCCGGAAAAAGCTGGCCGAAGTGCCAAAGCGGAAAAAGCCGCCACTATCCAGGTGGAAGTGGAGCACAGGTAGAAGTTCGAGGGCATAAGCGTTTTCTCGGTAGAAATCGAGAAGCTCCGTTCCCTCGGCCAGATAACGTTGTTTAAGGAAATCGCCTTCCCCCACGACGCACAGCAGAAAGTCAGCGTTGGCGAAGTCGAGTATCTTAAACAAATTGGACGAGCGGAGCATGGTCTTGCCAGTCTTTCTCTGATAGGGATTTTCCACATATGCATTGCGAGCCGAAGAATACCTGTACTCATCCCCATATTCCTCGACTCGGCGCCAGCGAAATCCGAGCTTATGCGCCCGGACATCTCCACCCAGGACAATATCGAGCTGAGACGACTTCGACTGCGTGTACGCATCTTGCCAGAAGGCGTCGATGTTGGTCTTCATCCCAAAAATGTGATTACACCCCTGCACCGTCGACCAGCCCCAGTTAAACCGATTGAGCCGCCACTCCTGGCCATCCTTGACATAGTGGAGAAAGCCGCTTGGTCTTCCTTCGCGGAAGGACTTATAGCTGACAATGATTCCCCAAGGGCTGCCCTTGAGGGTTAAAGAGGCAAGAAAACCCAAGGAAAATTCTCTATTTTTTTGGCGGAGCTCGGAGGAGAACGGGATGACCGCGGCCGGCGTTTCGGAAGGAACGGCCTGGCCAGAGGAGCGGAGGGTAAAACTATCGAGTTTGGCTGAGACCAGGGGCAAGAGGCGGATGGATTTGAATTGGAAAACGAGAGGAACGGCCATGACCTCGGGCGAAAGCCAGCTTCCCTTAAAACCGGCCCGAGCCTCCGCCCCCGCAGCCAAATTCCCCTCGACCGACTCCTCGGTGTTCACGTAGGTGGGACTCGGCGAAACCTCGGGCACATCCAGATGCCCCATCCATCCCCGTGTCCTCCAATAAAGGAAAGAAAAGCTCGACCTCACCGGAAAAAGCCAGGAATCTTGGGGAAAGGTGAGAAAAGAGTAATAGGGGTTGGGGCCGATGAAACGGAGCCTTCCCTCCAGGGAGGAAGCGAGGACGAGGGAGAGAAAGGCCAGGAACGCTGCTCCAGACCATTGCCTTATTCTGTCACTAAGTTGGGATATAGTGTTTTCCATGTCGCTTGAACTCCCTTAAGCAATTTTCCTCCACTATTTAGTCGCGATTCTACCCATCATTATATCATCCCGGATGACATGAGATGACCTTGGAAGACTTGACAAAGGGCGGCTGAGTTCTTATTTTAGAGGGTGCGTGAAGACGTTCTTTCGACGTTCAAGCGACGAGGAAAAAGGGAATCGTAAATTACCGAGAACGGGTTAAGCTATCTTTTCGCCTGTCGTCGGCTTGCCCTAAGGCTGTCATCTATTAAAAAAGGAGGTTCGATGAAACTTTCTTCCCGAAAGCAAATCCAGAGTCTCGCCCGTTTCCAGAGTCCAAATTATTGGACAACGTCATTCTATCTCGACACGGACAAGGCTCGGCTGAGCAAGAAACAAATCCAGGTTTCCTGTAAGAACCTTCTTCAGCAGGCCCGCCTGAAGCTGGAGGCTCTCGAAGTCGGCCGAGAGAAAAAAGATTCTTTGGCCCGCGACCTTGAAAAAATTGGCCAGTTTGCAACGCAGGCTGTTCCTGGATGGATTGCTCCCGGACTGGCTCTCTTTTCCTGCGCTGGCGAGAATTTCTGGCAGGAGTTTTCGCTTCCCCGGGCACCGCGAAACCATATTTTTTTTGATAGGAGTCCTTATACTCGGCCGCTTTCCTCCATCATGGATGAATACCACTCCATATGTGTCTTCCTTCTCGAACGCCAATCAGCCCGCTGGTATAGCGTCTTCATGGGCGACATCCATCTCCTCGAAACGCTGGCCAGTGATGTGCCCGGTCGGGTCAGGGAGGGCGGCTGGCAGGGTTACGAATCGAAACGGATAGAAAGGCACATCGACGCTCACCTTCACGAGCACTTCAAGAAAGCCGCCCAGAAGGCCTTTGATTTATTCAAGAAAAATCAGTTCGATTGGCTCTTTATCGGGACGAAAGAAGAATACCGGGCGGCGGTCGAACCGCTCCTCCATCCTTACCTGCGGGAGAGTTTCAAGGGCTGGCTGAAGACCAATTCCACCGATTCCGAGGACAAGATTCTCCGGGAAGCCATGGCTCTCGAGGAAAAATTGAAGAAGGAGGAAGAGAAAGCCCTGGTTGATACGCTCATCGGCGAGCTGGAAAAGGGTGGCCGGGCCATCTCTGGCACCAGGGAAGTCCTCCGCAAGTTGAACCTGGCCGAAGTCCAGACGCTGGTCGTCACCCGGAATTTTTCAGCCCCTGGTCGCAGCTGTCCAAAATGCCGCTTTCTCTATGTCGACGAAATCCAATGTCCTGTCTGCAACATCAAGACCGAAAAAGTCGAGGACGTCATCCACGAGAGCGTCCATGCGGCCATGGACAAGAAATGCCGCGTTCGCTACATCACTCCGCCCTCTCGGCTCGACCGCTTCGGCAAGGTGGGCGCTTTTCTAAGGTATTAGCGCAATCGCCATAGACGCTCTTACAAGCTCCTGGTGCCGGTGAAGCGGAGCCAGAAGCTTCTCCCCGAGGAAGGGCTCGTCAATTTTCTCTACGCCCTCTTCGGGAAAGAAGCTTTCTCAAATAGGCTATAAATGATGGGAACCACGAAAAGGGTTAGGAACGTTGTTGCTATCAGCCCGCCGACGACCGTGATGGCCATGGGCGCTCGCATCTCAGACCCCTCCGAGGTGCTCAAAGCCATAGGCATCATGCCCAGGATAGTTGTCAAAGCCGTAAGCAGAACAGCCCGCAACCTTGTCACCGCTCCCTCAATGATGGCTTGGGACGTCGGCATTCCCCGCCGCCGGAGTTGATTGATATAATCAATCATGACAATGCCGTTATTGACAGCAATGCCGGCAAGGAGGATGAAGCCGACGAGCACGGGCAAGTTCACAGCCCGACCGCTGACCAGCAAGGCCAGAACGACGCCGACGACACTGAGCGGAATCGTAAACATGATGACAAAGGGATGGCGGAAAGATTCGAACTGGGAAGCCATGACCATATAAGTTAAGAGCGCTGCCAGGGCAAAGGCTCCCGCCAGGATGAGAAAGGCTTCCTGCATCTGCTCGTAAGCGCCCCCATACTCGAGAAAGTAGCCAGGGGGAAGCTGTTTTTCGATCGGAGCCAGCCGTTTCTTGATATCCCGGACGACGCTCCCCAAATCCCGGCCGGCGATGTTGGCCGTCACAGAGATCCGGCGCGATTGGTTCTCGCGTGTAATCTGGATCGGGCCTTCGCCGCGAGTGATGGTGGCCACCTGATTCAGGTAGACGACCTTGTTCCGGGGAGTGATGAGAGGGATGCTGGCGATTTTGACGAGACTATTCCGGTCTTCTTCCTGAAAACGAACCCGAACGTCGACCTCCTCGCTTTCCTCCCGGTAACGCGTCGCCACACGGCCTAAGGTCGCTGTCTGAACCGTGCTGGCGACCTGGCTGACCATGAGCCCGAGTTTGGCGGCTCTTTCCCGGTCGACCTTGATTTGATATTCAGGTTTTCCCTGGGCGAGAGTGTGGGTCAGGTCCCGAATACCCTCGACATCCTGGATTCGGGCCACAATCGCATCAGCCATTTCTTTCATCCGGTCGAGGTCGCGACCGAACAGCTTGATTTCAACCGGCGCCTGGGCGCCCGTCATCATCTGGCTCATGTCAATGGCTTCGAACTTGACGTTTTCGAGGCGGGGCAGTTGACGGCGGATTTTCTCCAGGATCTGAGCATCCGTAAGCTTCCTTTCCTTTCGGTCAACCAGGCCAACCCAGATAATGCCTTCGTGCGGCCCAGCGTTGCTCACGCTCGAGGCCATATCGCTCGGGTCCTCCTCGGCCGCTGACCCGGCTTGAGCTGAAATGATACTGATCTCGGGCTGCTGCATCATCAGCTTCTCGACAAGAGAGATCACCCGGTTGGTCTCCTCCAAAGCTGTGCCGATGGGCATCTTCAGCTTGAGGATGATCATGCTCCGGTCCATGGAGGGCATGAATTCTGTTCCCAGGAATGGTACGATGGCCAGGGCGAAGACAAAGATTCCCACGGCTCCGCCGAGCACCCACCAGCGTCGCTCGAGGGCCCGGGTGAGCCAGCGCCGATAGAACCCCCTCGCTCTCTCAAACCGGAAGCTCTTCCGAAGCAACCCCCGTTTACCTTCATCCCCAGAATTTCCCGCTGGGTTACTCGCCGCTCTCGGTTTGAACAAAATGGAGGAAAGGACGGGGACGATGGTCAGAGCAACAAAAAGAGAAGAAAGGAGCGAGAAGGCGATGGCCAGAGCCAGGCCCCGCGTCAGCCGGCCAGTTATGCCCTGGGCAAAAACGACAGGAAAGAAGACAACGATGGTCGTCAGCGTGGAAGCGGTGATGGCCATGCCCACCTCAGAAGCTCCGAGAACAGCCGCGCTCTTCCGGTCCTTTCCCTCTTCGATATGCCGGAATGTATTCTCGATAACGACGATAGCATTATCGACAAGCATCCCCACGCCCAGGGTCAGCCCCCCCAGGGTGAGCAAATTGAGGGTGTAGCCAGCCAGGTAGAAAGCGATAAAGGTGGCGATGATAGAGAGGGGAATAGCGATGGCGATAGTCAGTGTTGGCCGCCAATTCCTCAAGAAGAGGAAGATGAGGAAGATGGCCAGGATTCCGCCCTGGACGGCGTTGTTGGCGGTGCGGTCGGCCACCCGGGTAATCATCTTCGACTGGTCCATAGCAGCATGAAACTGAACATCCGGCGGCAAGGTTTTCTTGATTTTTTCGATTTCTTTCTTGACCTGGTTGCCGGCAATGGCGGTGTTGGCTCCCGAGCGCTTACTGATGATCAGAAAGACGCCCTTCTGCCGCTGAATCCGACCTATATATCGCGTCTCCTTCGTCGCATCCTGGATGGAGGCGATGTCCGAGAGGTAGACGGGCTCACCGGTTGTCGTCGTGCCAACAACAACCCGACCGATGTCCTCGATGGATTCAAACTCGCCCATCGTCCGGACAAGATAATCCCCATGGCGCTCAACCAAATACCCCCCCGGAAGGTTGACGTTTTCCAGCCGCAAAGCGGTGAGGATGCGATCCACGGAGAGGTTGCGCGCTTCAAGGGCGGACTTGTCAATCGCTACCTGGATCTCCCTGACTTCTGTCGAGAAAACGCGGGCCGAAGCCACGCCATCGATCCTTTCCAGCCGGGGAGCGACATCATCCTCGATAAGCTTCTGGAGTTCGAAAGTGGGCATGTTGGCCGTGATGCCGTAGAAAATGATCGGCAGCTGAGCCAGACTGAATTTGACGACGAGCGGCTTGGCCGCGTCTTCAGGCAGATAATTCTCGTAGAGGCCAACCTGGTCCCGAATGTCTTGGGCAGCGAAATCGAGGTTGGTGCCCCACTCAAACTCGACCATAATGACCGAAACTCCCTCGGAAGTCATCGACGAGACTTTTTTCACTCGATTGACCGAGCTGATGATTTGTTCCAGGGGCTTCGTAATCGTCTTTTCGATATCCTCAGAAGAAGCACCCCGGTAGGTCGTGATCACGGAAACGGTCGGGAATTCGATGTCGGGGAATAAATCCAGGCCCAAGCGGGAAAAAGCAATGAACCCGACGACAACCAGGATCATGGCGACCATGGATGTCGTCACGCGACGATGGACAGAATATTCTGGAAGCTTCATGGCTTGACCTCACCAATGATTTCAACGGCCGCCCCATCCTCGAGGCCAAAATTGCCCTCGACGATGACCTCCTCTCCCTCGGCCAAGCCACTCGTGACCTCAATCATCAGGGAATTCTGGAGGCCAAGAGTAACTGTCCGCTTGATAGCCTTGCCGTTCTCGACGACAAAGACGTATTCGTTGGCCAAAATGGCCTTTTGGGGAACGACGAGGGCATCCTCACGGGTGCTCACCTCGAGAGTGATCTCGCCGAAGGTGCCAGGCCGGAGGACGAGCTGGGGGTTTTCGACGGCGATTTCAACGCCAAACTTCTTGGTCAGCGGGTCGGCGGCCAGGTTGACGACGTGAACCGTGCCGCGGAACTCCTCGCCCGGAAGCGAGGGCACCCGAAGGATCGCCGTCTGCCCCTTGGCGACCCGGCTTATGTCCGCCGGCGAAACATCAATGCGGATCTTGATGCGGGAAAAATCGACCAGCGTGAGAATCCCGCTCGTCGGGGAGAAAGAGCCCATCATCGGGTTGATGACGTCGCCAACATTCGCATTCTTAGAAGCGACAACCCCGCTGAAGGGGGCCCGCATGATGGAGACGTCGAGGCTGTGCCGGGCCAAATTGACGGCTGCTTGAGCCTGGTCGAGCTGAGCCTTGGCTGCTTCAAAAGCCAGTCGGACCTGCTCGTACTGCTGCTCCGAGACAGCGTTTTCCTGGCGGAGCCTTTCCATCCGCTCCAGGTTGGTCTGGGCATCCAGGAAGCGGGCTCGCGCCACAGCCAATGAAGCTTCAGCTTGCTGGAGCTGGAGGATGACCGTCTGGGTATCCAGCTCGGCCAGCACCTGACCTTTGTTGACGCGGTCTCCTTCATTGACATAGATGCGGGCGATCTTTCCGCCGACGTCGGGCGTGACATTGATCTTTTGCCAGGCCTCGAGGGTGCCTGTATAAACGAGCTTCTCAGAGATCCTCTGTTTTCGAACTTTGAAAACCCTGACCGGCGCGGCTCCAAAAGTCTCCTCAGCTGAAGTTTGCTTTTTCTCAGACCGACAGCCCCAAAACAACGCCAGCCCGAAGAAAGCGAAGATCACCAAAACGGTGTTGAGTATTTTCCCTTTCATCATGTTAACTCCTCCCATCTACTCCGTCGATGTCCCGCCAATACCCATGGCCTTTTCAAGCTGAGCCAGGGACACGGTGTATTCATAGAGAGCCCGAAGGTAGTTGATCCTGGCCTCGCTCAGCGCCACTTGGGCAGAATCGACATCGAGGATGGTCGCCAGCCCCTCGGTATAGCTGAGCTCGGCCACTCTAACACTCTCCTGAGCCTGTTCAATATTCTTTTCCTGGGAAAGCAGGGATTCGCGGGCCTGGTTGAGGGTGAGCAGAGCTGCCTCAACTTCGAACTTGATCCTGTCGATAAGGCCCTTTTCCATGTGCTCCATCTCCCGAATCATGGCTTGTGCTTCCGCCACTCTGGCCGAAGCCGAAAACCCATTGAAAATGGGGACGCTCAACACCAGGTTGAAGGCGTAGAAATTCTGCCAGTTATCCTTCTTGAAATGAAGATAATTGGCCCAATAATTATAATTTCCAGAGATAGCCACTGTCGGCAGGCTGGCCGCACGGGCTATCTTGGCCATCTCCTCGGCCATCCTTTTCTGATAGTTGACCTGGCTGAGTTCGGGTCGGTTGGCCAGAGCCTTGGCCAAACATTCTTCTAAATGCACTTCGACAGGCTGGTAGCTCATTTCCCCGACGATTTCCACGGGCTGGAGAAGGTCCAGGCCGAGGACAGTCTTTAGGCTGAGCTCCGCCACGGCCAGGTTGTTTCTGGCCTGGAGGACTGAAGGCTTGAGGTTGGCCACGCGCACCTCCGCCCGGAGAAGGTCCAGGCGAGATGCCATTCCGACTTCGACCATGTTCTTGACATTCTGGAGAAGCTTCTCGGCCAGGGCGAGCGCTTCTTCGGAAACCTTGACCAGCTCTCTGGCCAGGAGATAACCATAAAAACCCTTTTTCACGCTGAGGACGGTTTCCTGGTTCGTCTGGCGAACAGATTCCTGAGTCGAGAGCAGGTTGAGCTGGGCTTGACGGAAGCCTGCCGTGAGCCGGCCCCCCGTGTAAAGGGGCAGGTTAAAAGAGAGGGAAAGCTGATAATCCCGGGTAAAATCGATGGCCACCCGTTGGGGCTTGCCCCCGGGGATGAACGAAGGAAACTCAAGGACAAAGACCTTCTCATCAAGATTTTGTTGAGCTGCGGCGTTCAGGGTGGGAAAGAACTGCGCCGCTGCCTGCCGGAGGCGCGATTGAGCGCCCTCGACTCTCTCCTGGGAAGCCAAATAATAAGGGTTCTGGGAAAGAGCCAGAGCGATACTCTTTTCCAGCGTCAGTGTCATCTTTTCCTGGGCGAAAGCAAAAGGCCCTGCGGCAACGAGCCACAGGACAAGGGAAAAGGCCGCCTGTCTTTTCATCTTGGATCTCCTTTCGAGGCTTGATTTTTCCTTCCTATTCCCTGAAGGAGAAAATCATGGATGAGCTCAGTCGCTTCCTTGAGGCTGTACTTCCTCTCGCGCCAGAAGCGGGCATGGCAATAGCCCCAGAGAGCGGATTCCAGAAAGGTCATTGCTTTGGCCAGGTCAACTTTTCTGAACTCTCCTGAAGCCATCCCTTCTTTGAGGACCTGTGCCCCCCTCTCCAGAATTTCCTGGCGCTTGAGCTTGACCATGTCGATAAACTTCCTGTCACTTTCTGAGACAGCTTTCCCCCCATGGGCGACAAGAATCCGCATCCTCTCCATGAAATGGCGGTCCATCATGAGCATCCGGGAAAGGTTTTCTTTCGCCTGATTGAACTGGAGGTAGAACAAGATGCTCCGCTTCAGCTTTTCTCCTGCCCCCAACTTCATGGTCTGGATTCTCTGCAATTCTCGCTTGACCTCTTCGAAATAATTGGCCATCAATTCCCGGACGACCTCGCCCTTATTCCCGAAATAATGGTAAAGAGTCGCCTTGGAGAAGCCTGCCTCGTGCGCCACATCGTCCATGGTCATGGCGCTCGTTCCCTTCTGGAGGATAACCCTCTCTGCCGCCTCGAGGATGAGGCGCCGGTTTTCCTGCTTGCGACGCTCTTCCCGAAGCTGCCGGATTTTGTCCTTATTCATGATTTATACCCTTTAGTTTAATTAGAAAACTTTAGAGTACAATATCTATACTGAAAGGTATAGATTGCGCATCATAGCAGGAAGACCCGAGCTTGTCAAGGGTGCGGCCAAGGAAATAAAATAGAAGGGGTAAGACATGCGCCTTCAAAAAAGGCAAGCTCTGTTAGCCAGCGGCCTGTTCCTCTTGGCCATGGTTACCGGCCAAACGGGCCTCAATGAGGGCCCCGGCCGCGCTCAAGAAAAGCCAGCCTGGTGGCAAATCATCCTCCACCTCGAAGCGGAAGGTGAGTACGGACTCGAAAGCGGTGACCGGTCCTCGGCTGGCCACTACGCGTTCGCCCTTCGCTGGCGCGGTCTGATGGAGCGCGATGAAGACGATTACCTAATTTATTCGCTCGAAAGTGAACTCCAGCAATGGACAGCTTCGGAGACTACCTTCACTGCCGACGCAGCTACGCGGGCGACGACCACCGACTTCAGAGATAGGCCATCCCTTGCCTTCCGTTATATCATCCGGAGAGCTGGCCAACTCCACCTTGATTTCCTCGTCACCGGCATCGTCGTTCCCCAGGCCGAAAGCGAAGACTCTTTCGTCCTTCTTTTCCCCTCCTCGGCCGAGAACAATCAGCGCGATCAACAAATCAGCTACAATCAACACGTGACCAAGGGGTCCAACCGGATTACGCTGGAGGAAAGAGAGATGTATGCCGACCGCGTGGACCGAACCTATTCTTGGGGCTGGGAAAACCGTTCCTGGACACTCAAGCCCAACCGGACGGTGCTCGTGCGCCACGCCCATTCTGTCATTGTCAGGCTGTCGGTCGTCCCGCGGTCCACCCAGAGTAAGTAGTCTGTCTCAGGCCCGCGGGTGGTACCTTTCGTAGATGTGGCGGAGCCTCTGGCGGCTGATGTGGGTATAAACCTGGGTAGTGGTGATCTGGCTGTGGCCCAGCATCATCTGGACGGAGCGAAGGTCCGCACCTCTCTCGAGGAGATGGGTGGCGAAAGAGTGACGGAGGACGTGGGGGCTAATCTTCGCACTCAGGCGAGCCCGCCGCGCATACTCCCGGAGTAATTTCCACACTCCCTGGCGAGTAAAGGGAAGGCCCCGCCGGCTGAGAAAGAGCGCTTCCTGGCTTTTCTTGTCCAATCGGGGCCTGACTTCCTTGATGTAGCGGCGGGCGAAGGCAACAGCTGACCGACCGAGCGGAACAACCCTTTCCTTCCCCCCTTTCCCCAGGCAAATAAGGTAGGCCCCCTCAAGGTGAAGGTCAGATGGCTTGAGCTCACAGAGCTCAGAAACGCGCAACCCGGCCGCATAAAGGATTTCCAGCATGGCTCTGTCCCGAAGCCCGGAAGGAGTGGTCAGGTCGGGCTGGTTGAGAAGCGTCTCCACCTCAGCGATGGTCAGGAATTTGGGGAGCGCCCGCCAAGTCTTTGGCGAAGCGAGTCGGGCTGTCGGGTCTTTCTGAGCCAGCCCATCTAAAATCAAGAATCTGTAGAATGCCCTTAAAGAAGAGATGAGCCGTGCCAGAGAACGGGACTGCAGGCCGAGCCGACTCTGCTCATGAACGAAACGAACCAGATTCTCCTCGCCCGGTCTCGACCAATCCATTCTTTCCCGCTTGAGGTAAAGAAGGAACTTTTTCAAGTCGCGGTGGTAGGCAAGCTGGGTGTTTGGGGATAACCCCTTCTCGACGGAAAGATATTCCAAGAAAAGCCGAAGAGCTTCCTCGGCCGACAGAGAAGTCTTTTTCATCCGAGGAAAGGGTTGGATTCTTTTTCGTCGCCGACGGTCGTCCAAGGACCGTGGCCGGGGAGAACGATTGTTTCAGGAGGAAGGGTGAGGATTTTTGTCTTGATCGACTCCTCCAGGTCTCGGAGCGAACCTCCGGGAAGGTCAGTCCGACCGACGCCGCCGCAAAAGAGGGTGTCTCCAGAAAGAAGAAATCCGTCACCCAGGAAACTAACGCTTCCCGGCGTATGGCCGGGCGTGTGAACGACGCGGAGGCTCGACCTGCCGACAGAGATAATCTCTCCATCCTGAAGCAAACGGTCGGGCGGCGGCGATTCTCGGGCCCCAAGGAAGAAACTGAGTTCGAACGGCTGGACTTTCTCGAGAAGGCTGCGGTCGAGTGGATGGATAACGAGGGGAATGTTGAATTTTTCCTTTATATCTTTGTTGGCGCCGGTGTGGTCGATATGGCCGTGGGTATTGAGGATAAGGATGGGCCGGAGTTCAAACTCGGCAATGACAGGAAATATCCTGTCCGCTTCCGCTCCCGGGTCGATAACGGCGCACTCGAGGGTTTCCCGGCAATAGACGAGATAGCAATTGGTGTCGAGCGGACCGACGACAACGAGCTTGTAATCCATTTTCTTTTCTTGCTGGGTATCATAATTCCAACTCCAGCTCGAGTCAAGAATTTGCCCGGCCCCTCGCTTGTGTTTTGGGGGTTAAGAAATTATAATCCAGCCGATGCGCGAGGAACCCTGGCAGGTCCGCCTGACGGCGAGGTCCATCAAAAAAAAAGACAAGCTAAGGCTACTCCGCCGCAGCCTGCCGATCAACCACTCCCGTGTTGCGCTTGATTTAGGCTGCAGCCAGGGGCTCTTGAGCTTCCATCTCCGTCAGAGAGGGGGTTTCTGGGTGAGCGGCGACGAGGACATGCCAAGCCTTAGGGAAGCGCACTCCCTCCTCGGCCGAGACCTGGTCCAGCTCAGGGGCGATCGTCTTCCTTTTCCGGATGGCTGCTTCGACACGGTTCTCTGCCTGGACTATCTCGAACACGTCGATAAGGATGAAGAGGTGCTCAAGGAAATAGGTCGGGTTCTCAAAAAAAACGGTGAACTCATCCTGGTCACTCCCCAGACGGGCAAGTTTTTTCTCCTCCATAAGCTCCGTGCTGCGCTCGGCCTCAAGCTGGAATACTTCGGTCATAAAAGAGAAGGCTATTCGGCCAGAGAGCTTGAAGCTAAGCTTGAGCGCTCGGGTCTGGTGCCAGAAAAAAAAGTGAGCTACTCCCGCTTTTTCTCAGAGTTTCTGGAGCTTCTCCTCAACCTTGTCTATATAAAGCTCCTTTCCAAACCCCAGCCAGAAGAGACTCGGGAGGGCCACATCCGACCTTCTTCGGCCACAGAATTCAGCCGCCAGGCCAGAATCTTCACCCTCTATTCCTTCATTTATCCGCTCGTCTGGATCTTTTCCCGCCTCGATTCGCTTCTTTTCTTCCTTAAAGGCTACAGCCTGATGGTCTGGGCCCGGAAGGGTGAAAGGGCGGCACCGCTCGGAGTCCCCTGCCAATCCGAGCCTTTAGGAAGTAGCAAATCTTTCGGGGGCGCGAATAATCTATCTGGGATCACATGTCGGGCGGCCAGGACGCTGGCCTGAAGCCCCCATAGCGGAGGTGGAAGCCCTCGGGTTCTTCGGGGTGCGGAGTCTGGAGCGGCTCCAGCCCGCAAGAGCTCACCCCCCAACGTTTTGCGGGTTCTGAGCCTTTAAGCCTGATTTCCGCCCGATCTCTCATTCTGATATAATAAGGCCAATGGATGTTCATCTGACAAGGGAAGCGCTCTGGTATTTAGAAGGACAGGCCCTTGACTCCAAAGCCGCCTCCCGGGGTGGCCTCCTCCTCGGCCACAAGCGCGGCCAGCGGTTTTATGTGGAAAAAGCTTTCCCTTGCCGGCCGAGCTTTTTTCTTTCCCTGGCCAACTTCTGGGCTCTTGACCGCCACTTTCACGGAAAAATCATCGGCTTTTATTCTCTGCGCAGCCGGGACAAAAATAGAAGCCGCTTCCTTCAACCCTTTGCCTGCGGAAAGCTCTATCTTGAGGTAAGGCCCGGCCCCAAAAAAATGAGGTTCAGGCCATGGATCGTCGATTTTGAGAAGCGATTTTTTTTCCGGCGAGCGACGATCTTTGCCGAGGGGGGAGGATGAGGATGGTCGACTTCCTGGACAAAAATGAGCAACAAGTCCTCCTCAGCTTAGCCCGACGGGCTATCACCCACTACCTCGAAACAGGCGAGATGCTGGACGTTGAGCCGGTCGAAAACAAGAAATTCAAGGAGAAACGAGGCGCCTTTGTCACCCTCAAGGTCGGGGGCGAGCTGCGCGGCTGTATCGGTTACCCTTTGCCCATCAAGCCCCTTCTCGAGACGGTTATGGAGATGGCCGTGGCCGCGGCCACCCAGGATTACCGCTTCGCGCCCTTGACTCGGGAGGAACTTCCCCAAACCAAGATTGAGATTTCCGTCCTCACCCTGCCTCAGCCCATCGACGACGTTTCTCAAATCGAGGTGGGAAAGCATGGTATCATCGTGTCCAAAGGATTCGCGAGGGGTCTTCTTTTACCACAGGTTCCCATCGAGTACCATTGGGACAGAGAGACTTTCCTTCGCCACGGCTGCTTGAAGGCAGGCCTGGATGAGGATGAGTGGAAGAAGGGAGCGCGGGTCGAAATCTTCTCCGCTCAGGTCTTTTCAGAGTAGGAATCGAGGTTAGGTAGATGCATCGCCTCAAAACCCCTGGCCTGCGGGCGGCTCCGGTGTTATTCGTTCTCCTCTTGTTTTCCTTCATCATCGAAGCACGGATAATTCAAAAGGAACCATCGGAGCCCGGTTGGCGGGGTGCCCGCAAAACAGTTCTTTCCCGTGCGCTATCAGAAAGATTCTCTGCCACGGAGGATAGCCGGCTGAGCCTGGCCGTATGGGTTTATTTTAAAGATAAAGGAATAGAGCGGCCTCTTTCTCTCGAGAAAAGCCTCGAACAAGCCAAGGAGTTCCTCAGCACCCGTTCACTCTGGCGTCGCGGCAAAGTCCTCGGCCACGGCAAACTCATCGACGAAGCGGATAGACCGGTCTTTCCAGCATACGTCAGGAAGGTCGAAGAGATCGCCAACAGGAGGAGAGCAGTTTCCCGCTGGTTGAACGCCATCAGCGTTGAAGCCACGCCGGAACAAATCAGAGCCTTGACCCTGCTCCCCTTTATCCGTCGCATCGATATCGTTCGCTCCTGGAAGCGCTATGAGCCCCCAGCTCAGCCGGAAACAGATTTTCAGGCTAGCCCTGACGACCCCCTGGCCGGCTTCTATGGCCGGTCTTTCATCCAAATCAACCAGATCAACGTTTGGCCGCTCCACCGCCTGGGCTATTCCGGCCGCGATGTCCTCGTCTGCATGATGGACACGGGCTTCCGCAAAGGACATGAGATTTTCCGCCATGCCCCGGTCATTTTGGAGTGGGATTTTGTCAACAACGACGGCGATGTTTCCCAAGACCTGAGCGACCCGGAGGATTACTCTGATTCCCATGGCACCGGCACATGGTCTGTTCTGGGAGGCTTCAAGCCGGGCGAGCTCGTCGGCCCGGCTTATGGCGCCAGTTTCCTCTTAGCCAAGACGGAGACAGAAAAATACGAGCTGCCCATCGAGGAAGATTTCTGGGTGGCCGGAATAGAATGGGCAGAAGCCCTGGGGGCAGATGTAGTCTCTTCCTCCCTGGGCTATCTCGACTGGTACACTTTTGCCAACATGGATGGCCAGACGGCTGTCACGACGCGAGCCGCTAACCGGGCGGTAAGTCTGGGAGTGGTCGTGGTCACCGCTGCTGGCAACGAACGCGGCAAAGCTTGGGGCCACATTATCGCTCCCGCTGACGGTTTTGATGTCATCGCTTGTGGCGCCGTGGATGCCATGGGCAAGATCGCTTCCTTCAGCTCGCCCGGCCCCACCGCCGACGGCCGGATCAAGCCGGAAGTGTGCGCGCTCGGCGTCAACAACTGGATGGCCGCCACAACCTCGACCGGTCTTCCCACCTACCGGCAAGGTTCCGGCACCTCCTTTTCCACGCCCCTCGTCGCCGGCGTCTGCGCCCTTCTCCTGGAGGTCCATCGCGATTGGTCTCCCGCCGACGTCCGGGCGGCTCTGCTCGGCACAGCCAGCCGGAGTCAAAGTCCCGATAACGACTACGGCTGGGGCATTGTGGATGCTGCGCGTGCAGCAGGTCTCGGCCTTCCGTCGGTGAGCCTGGAAGGATTTTCTATCGACGACGACAGCATCGGAAAAAGCCGGGGCAACGGGAATGGCCGAGCCGAAGCCGGCGAAACTTTGGAAATTTCATTGCGGCTGAAAAACAAGGGCTCTTCGACGCTGGCCGGACTGCGCGGTTTTCTCAGCTCCGTCCACCCTGGAGTTTTGATTCCCGAGGCTGAGGTGTTCTTCCCGCCCCTGGCGCCTGCCGAAACTCAAAAAGCGCTATCGCCTCTGGTGGCCATTCTGTCGCCCGAGATTCCCCATCAGCGCCTCATCTTCTGGTTGAGAGTAGAGGGCCCGAGCGGGCTTTTGCTTAGCGAGTATCTCAAGCTTTCCGTTTACCGATAATTCCCATTCGCCCTTTGAAAACGAAGGCGATGCTTTCGACTCACTCGCTTTCTTCTCTTCGGGAATGGGGTTAGATTCTTTGGCCAAACCGATAGGAGAATCCCATCCTCAGTCCAAGCCCGGACAGGTTGATTCGCGCCGGACGAACAGAAAGGTAGGACGATGAGGTGGGCTTCTCCTCAGAGAAAACCAGGCGGGGATAGGCGCGTCCCGTTTCTTCGCTCCGGACATCGACTCGCCATAACCGACCCGGGGAAGTCTCCTCGCTCTCTCCCCTCTCCGAAAAAGCTCCCCAGGGGCCCCAAATCTGGCGCCATTCAAAGGAGTCGGTTTTTTCTCCTTGCCAGCTCTTGAGGTCAACCCAGCGGCCGAAGAGCTCAGCCACAAAAAAAAGGGAGGAACGGAGCTTAAAGCGAAATGCGAGGCTTGCGGAAAAGCAGGGGCCGCGGCTTCGCGTCTTCTCAGCGTATCCTCCGGCTGAACGGAACCTCTCGACATACTGGAAGGATACGCCGGGGCCAAGCTCTTCTCTTGTGTAATGGAAATCGTATTCGTAATCCTCTCCATAGTTGAGCTTGCTCCAGGCCATCCCCCCGCTGACCCCGAAATCGACCCAGAATTTCCCGTTGACCGGAAGAGAATATTCCACGGTGATCATCACGGGGATACTCTCGAGGGTAAAACTGGCCTTCTTTGACGA
>CAYUKK010000130.1:0-2660 GCA_964445305.1 uncultured Eubacteriales bacterium | reverse complement strand
TCCAGGCCGGCGCTTTTTCCGTTTTTTTAGAGAAGAGCGGCCTGATCCATGACGATGGCCCGTTTGTTGATTCTTGATTTTCTGCTGTCGTAGAAATCTATCGTCGCCTTCATGCGGAGCGCACCGGCCTCTACGGGGTGTTTTTCCATTTCCGGCCGTCTCTGCGGCTGATGAAGCGTTTTCGCCCGCCAGGTGCGATTCTTCATTGGTCGTTGACATCCATTTTGTCGGAATTTAAATTTCTTAGCGCTGTCGAATGGGAATATGACAATTAGACTGCACTCCCAACTACTAGGATGCACTCCCAGCTACCCCAGCTGAAAAGCAAATTCCCATATCTTTTATATTTTGCCTCACCGACTGGGCCGTCGTTTATGACAGAATCACCACCCACCTCAAGCTGACCTTTATCCCGGACAGGCCACTTTCGCTTCACCATCATCTATTTCGTCAGCACAGCGGAAGAACGGATTTCTTATAGCCCTTGTAGCCCAGCCTTATTTCTGTGGTCACTTTTTGCTACGGGGAAGGCAACATTTTCGGCCTTGTTCTTAGCTCCTCCGACCCGACTATTTTACCCGACGAGCTTCGTTATTGCCTTCATAAATCTCTCGGATTTTGTTTTCGCGGTCGACAACGATTCTTTGCCAATCACTGCCCGAAAGGTCAAAAGTAATATCCACGGTCTTGGGAACAAAGTCCAAAGGAGCTGCCAGGTTTGGGACAACCTGGCGGCCGATGACTCTGCCCGCCGCATCCAGTACTTCGATCGAGAAATTCGTGGCCGGAGCGTCGCCGATGTTGTGGACCCTGACTTTCCATCGACCATTTTCCTGCCTAATGTCTTTGACAGGATGAATCGCCAGGTCGGGCAAAGCCGAAGGCCGCTCTTCGGCTTCGATGAGGTCAATGCTCACGGCGATATTTTCTTGCGGGGGCACCTCGAACTCCAGCGTTGAAAACCGGCCAAGGCGGGCTTCCTCTCTCCTGAGCAAAGCTTTCGCGGCATCGATGAGGCCATCGTCGTCTCTGTCCACGCCCACCCGCACCTCATAGCGACCGTCCCGAATTCTCCACAAGCGAGCCTCCGTCTTCACCGGCACAGCCTTGAAATTATAGAGGTTGAACCGAATGGTCGATTCATCGGCTCTGGTCACCAGCCGGGCCAGGTCAGGGTCGGGATTTCCCCAGCTCACGACCATCGAATGCGGATGAGGCTCGATCCGGCCCTGGAGGCGGCCGCCCAGAGCCGCCCGGATGAGCTCGTTGCGGCCCGGAGCTCCTCCCTGACGGTCGGTGTGGCGCATCGCCCGGGTCCATTCATATTCCTCGGTCTCGTCGTAGCTCACGGCAATGGCCATCATTCGACGGGTGATGTCCTCCTTGTCGGAAATGGCGTGGGGTTCGGGTTTCAAACTTTTTCCCCAGTACCAGAGGACTTGCGTTTTTTCATAGTCGTGGATGAGCTGCTCGCCCCAGAGCTTCGGGTCGGTTTTGCTCGCCTCGGGTGTGAAGACGAAGGGCGGCAATCCTCGGCGGGCTCTTTCGGCATTGTTTTCCTTCATGATCTCGCCGTATACCCGCGCCGTGACCATTTCCCTTTCTAAAACGTAGGGGTCGCCGAGGGCGTAGGGAACCATCAACCCGCGGCTAACGAGGATGTCGGTGATGTGAAGATAGTCGTTCGGCCAAATGTCGCAGTATCCATCTTTGAAGGCACCGACCTCGTCCACCCCTTCGTACACCCTGAGAAAGGCCAGCCGGGTTTTTTCGTCCCCCATGAACGGGATGTCGGCGTAGCCCAGGGGGATGAAGACGTCGTCCTTGTAGCCGCCCCAGAAAAAGCCGTCGTCGCGCTGCTGGTCGACGATCCAGCGAGCTGTCCGGAGGTGGCGAGTGTAGAGTTCACGTTCCCAGACCGCCCATGGAGGAGTGGAGGGAAGAATGCCGGGTTGAAGAACAAGCCGTTCTGTCGGAGTAAACGTCCTCTCGGCATAGGCCCCGTATGTTTGGGCCCGCTCGCTCGTTAAACGGTTGTAAATTCCGGCTATCCGATGCTGCGGATCGTGGCGCAAAACGGCTTGAGGGGGATACCACATATCATAGGGGCCTCCAAAGTTCGTCCAGAACTTCAAGCTCTGTCCCTGACCGGAGATGAAGCTCATCGTCATCGGGATGGGACCGCCGGGAAAAGCAAGTGTCGAGGTGTCACGCCGTTCGCCCGTGAAAAGCCACGGCTGATAATTGTACTCCTTCATGTACTGCATGCGCGCCGGGGTCATCTCCCAGTCCGCATATTCGGTCAGGGACTTGTCGCGGTCGCGGCTTTCAGTGACCGACAGAACCGGCGCCGATTTCTGGTCGGACAAAATTCTTTCCCCATTGGCGAACCTGAGCTCGAGCCAAAGACGGTCTTCCGGGGCAAGCATGAGGTCAATCGGGTCGAGATGGATTTGCAACTTTTGGGGCTGACCGATTTCCGAAAACTCCAGCCGAATCAGCGTCTTCGCCCAGATGCGCGAGGGGTTGGCGGGGTCACGGAGAGACAGCCACAGAAAGTCGGTCTTGCTTTCTGGAACGACCGTCATGGTAAGGTCGATTCTATCGACAGCAAGGTCGGGGTTAAGGTCAGGGCTGAAAAAATGGAACGCCTCGAGCGG
>CAYUKK010000129.1:0-4958 GCA_964445305.1 uncultured Eubacteriales bacterium | reverse complement strand
TTCCCTCCGCTACGGCGGCTTCAGGCCGGCCTCCAGGCCGCCCTGCGTGTAATCCCGGATACATTGTGGCGTGCTCCCCTGAAGATTTGCTGCTTCCTAATTTATTTGCTGTACGATACCTTCGGTGCATCCCCCCACAACTTTTCCAGAGCATAGTAGTCCCTCGCTCTCTTGGAAAAGACATGGACGATAAAGCTCCCGTAATCGATGAGGATCCATTCCGCCCGCTCCTTGCCCTCGACACCCAGCGGAAAAACCTTCCCTTTGCCCAGCTCATGCTCAATGTTCTCGTAGATGGCGATGTTCTGCCGCGAAGAATTCCCGGACATGATAACAAAAAAGTCCGTGAAAGTGGCGATCCCCCGCAAATCGAGGACAAGGATGTCTTCTGCCTTCTTAGCCTGGCTGGCCTTGACCGAAAGTCTGACCTCAGGCGGGAGGCTCCGCTTAGTCAACTTGACTGTTTTTTGTTTGACCATCTGACCTCTGGATACGATAAAGCCCTCTTTCTCCTATATACTCCTCGACGGCAGGCGGAACCAAACCCCGGATGGACTGGCCAGCCCGGATTCGGCGGCGGATCTCGGTCGAAGAAACGGGAAGAGATGGGATGTCGACAAGAATAAACCACCGGCGGCGGATGATGGCTGGCTCGACGGGCTGACCGCGGCGGAGGAAGACCATTCTCTCCCTAAACTCTTCCGGCACTACTTTCTTTGCTTCGGAGAGGCGATAACCCGGTCGCCGGACGATGATAAACCGGCACTGGGTCAGGACTTCCCGGTAGGATTTCCATGTTTCTATGTCCAGGAAAGCATCCGCGCCGAGAATGAAAAAAATCAGAGCCTCGGGGTAGATTTTCTTGATTTTGGTCAAAGTGATGATGGAGTAGGATTTCCGCCTGGCTCTGACCTCGATGGGGGAAGCGACAAATCCAGCGTGCCCGGCGATAGCCAGCTGAACCATGGCCATGCGATCCCGGGCCGGAGCGATGTCGCCAGCTTCCTTGTGAGGCGGAATGGAGGAGGGAATGAACAGGACCTCATCAAGGCCAAATCTCGCCTGGATTTGCTCCGCCACCCGGAGATGCCCGAGGTGGACAGGGTTGAACGTGCCGCCAAAAAGCCCGACTCTCTTTTTCCTGGACACCGGGTTCCTCAGCTTGATTCTCTTAGCCTTTCAAGCGCTTCCGCCATGCCCCGGACGAGCGGCCGGAGCCCTGTCCTTTTCAACGCCGAGATAGCGAAGAAGGGATGCTTCTGGCGCTCGGCCAATGCCTTAAGCGCTTCGAGCGGCCCTTTCCGACTCCCTAACAAATCAATCTTGTTGGCCACCAGAATCTGGCTCCTCCTGGCCAGTTCGGGGCTGTAAGCGGCCAGCTCCGTCATGATCACGTCATAATCCTTGACCGGGTCACGACCGGAATAGGGAGAGACATCGATCATGTGGACGAGGAGCTTTGTCCTCTCGATATGGCGGAGGAATTTATCCCCCAGCCCGTGTCCCTGATGGGCACCCTCAATCAACCCGGGTATATCGGCCACGACGAAACTCTTCTCTCCGCCAACGTCGACGACTCCCAGATGTGGGGTGAGGGTGGTGAAGGGATAGTCAGCGATGGCTGGCCTGGCGGCCGATATTCTGGAGATAAGGGTCGACTTGCCGACGTTAGGAAAACCGACCAGCCCGACGTCGGCGATGAGCTTCAATTCCAGGATGAACTCTCTCTCCTCCCCTGGCTGGCCTTTTTCCCATTCCCGCGGCGTTTGATGGGTGGGGGTAGCGAAGGAGGCATTGCCCCGGCCTCCCTTTCCCCCCCGGACGGCCAAGAACCTCTGGCCGGGCCGGGTAAAATCGAAGAGGACCTGTTCCCCGTCGATCGATTTTATTACTGTTCCGATAGGAACACTCAAAATTAAGTCTTCACCCTTTCGCCCATGTCGGTTTCCCCCCTCACCGTGCGCGCCGTGCCGGGCTTTATTGATGGGGTGGAAGCGGAAGAACGTAAGCGAATTCACCCTCTCATCGGCCACCAGGATAACGCTGCCTCCGTCGCCACCTCGGCCGCCGTCCGGCCCGCCCCTGGGCACACCCCACTCCCGCCGGAAGCTTACGCAGCCATTGCCGCCCTTGCCAGCGCGGAGGAGGACCTTTACCCGGTCGACAAACATGATGGTGAAGCCAGAACCTTGAGCAGCAAGGGCTGGCTGGAGATGGATTCTAAAGTCGGGAAGGGTTGCGGCAAAAACACTCGAGTCTGAGCCACCGCCTCTACGCCGGGAACACGGAAACGAATTTGCCCATGCTCCCTTTATTCTCGAACCGAACGATTCCGTCCACCCGAGCGAAGAGGGTGTCGTCTTTGCCCCGGCCGACGTTCAACCCGGGTTTGAAGGGTGTTCCCCGCTGGCGGACGAGGATGGAACCGGCGCGAACGCGCTGCCCGCTGAACCTCTTCACTCCCAGCCTCTTACCACAACTATCCCGGCCATTGCGAGCGCTGCCACCTGATTTCTTGTGAGCCATCCACGCCTCCTTTTACCCTGTCTTTTTCCCTTTTGGTTTCTTAGCCGCCACTGGCTTTTTCTCTTTGGCCGCCGGCCTGGCTTTCTTCTCCCTGGCGGGCGGTCGAGTGGCTGCCGGCTTGGCCGGCCTCACGACCTTCTTCTCTTTCGGAGCTTTTACCTTTTCTTCTACCGGCACGGCCGGAGCCGCTTTTTCCGCGGCGGGTATAATCTCCGGGGCGAGCTTCTTCTCGATGGCCGCCATCTCCTCGGGTCCCAGGGCTGTGACATCGGGAATGATTTTCTCTATCTTGACCCTCGTCAGGGGCTGGCGGTGACCCCGCATCCGTCGATACTGCTTCCTTCTTTTCTTCTTGAAGACGATGACCTTCTTGTCCTTGAAGTTTTCGAGGATTTCGGCCCGAACGAGCGCCCGCTCGATAAGCGGCGTTCCGACCAAGGTGTCCTTTTCGTCGGCGATGAGAAGGACTTGGTTAAAATGGAACTTCTCATTGGGCTCGGCTGGTAGCTTTTCCACATCCAGAATATCGCCTTCCTGGACGCGGTACTGCTTACCGCCCGTTCTGATTACAGCAAACATCGTTTTTCCTCTGTCGGGACTGCGAAAATTCGGCCTAAATTTAACATAGACCCCAATTTCTGTCAAATTGCCCGGCCTGGATGCTTCTCGAGCATCCGCCAAAATAATGTTTTTCGCGCTCATTGCTTGACAGGTCAGCGGTGTTTGGCTAATTTTAAGACGCAAAAGAAAAATGCCGGGCGGTTAGCTCAGCGGTAGAGTATCGGTCTTACAAACCGGGGGTCGCAGGTTCGAACCCTGCACCGCCCATCGTTACCCAAGACGCCAACATTTATCCCCCCAAAAATGCCCATAGGAACTTCCCGGGCTGCGAAACGGCTGGCACTCATCAAAATAATGGCTATAGGCCAACACCCGATGCGTGGCGTGGTTCTGGCGAAAGCCAAACCGAGCGTTTGATGCCATGGGGAACAGGCGAGGGGTTTGGATGAGAAAGCCCGTCGAAGCCTGAGCGGGCATGGTTTCTCGAGCCAAGCGAGAGAAGAGCGAAGGCTGAGTCGGAGCGAGTTTCCTCGCTGGGGAAACGAGCGGGCTTCGCAATGCCAACTCCGAGCCTGGCCGGGGATGAACCGCGACATGACCCATCGAGTGATTTTACTCGCAATCTTGGATATCTCCCCTTATTTACCAGAATGGGTGTAGGTTAGGGTCCAAAAAAATAAAATCGGTGAGGCGTCTCGGAACCTTTACCCGAGGCCCCCGTCTCACTATTTTTACAGTTTTTCGAATCGAGATAGCCGAAGATAGCTAATGGTCAAAATAGAATTATGAACGCGTCTTTGATCGACGGGGGAAGAGGGACGGTCCTCCTCCCAGACCGTCCCTCCCCTTTTCTTTTAGTCAGCTCAGCTCTTTCCCTTAATCAAAAGCTCCACCTAACTCCCAGCCGCATCGAGCGCACGCCGGATACGCTGTTGACCCGTTTGTAAGTTTCATCCAGGGTATATCGGGGCGGAGTCTCGTAGAAATAGACGTAGCCATTGGGGTTTAGCTGGACAGAGACGAATGAGCTTCCGCCGAGGTTGAAAACATCGACATAAAAGCTTAGTTTCCCCACATCCCCAAAAGTAAAGCTTTTTTCGACTCTTACATCCAGGTTTGTCTCGGTAGGATATCTCTGGGCCCCACTGGGCTCGGCAGCAACCCCCACATAGCTCGTCTGAGCACCAAAACCGGGTGGGAAATACACTCGGGCGATGGTTCTGTTCCAGGGAGTCCCGCTCCGATAATTGAAATAGGCGCTCAGGACAATGTCATAGGGGAGAATGTAAGTGGCCAGAACCTTGATGTTCCAGGGGCGGTCATAGCGGATGCGGCCATAGGCGTTGATCAATGAGTTGGGGCTGTTATACAGATCCGTTTCTCCTTCCGCTCCACCATAATTGTGATTCGCGTTACCTTTAAAGGCACTGTAGAGAATCGAGCCTTTCAGCATCCACCGGTTAGACATCCTTTTATCAAAAGTAAGAACTCCGGCGATGTATTTTCTTTCGCAACCCGGAGGATTATCGCCAAGGAAATTGGGCGTAGGAGCGTAACTGGCCAGGCCATAAACGGTCATCTGCTTGTCATCTGACGTCCCAAACTTCCCGTCCCAGCCGGGGTCGGTAAAAGTATAGGGGAGCCAGATAGGCCGGCCTTGAGCATCCAGTTTGTTGGCGTCCCAGCCGTTGTTCGGGTCGGTGTCCTCGGTGATGTTCTTGTTCTGTTTATAGATGAACTGAAAACCAAGCCGGAAATCCTTCATCAACTCGTGTTCGATGCCGGCGATGAACTCGTCCATATAGGGACACTTGAGGTCGTCTTTATAATACTTCACGTTGGGGTCCTGGCTTTGATAGGAAGTCAGCCTG
>CAYUKK010000128.1:0-11395 GCA_964445305.1 uncultured Eubacteriales bacterium | reverse complement strand
GGGTGTGTTCGAAAACTTCATAATCCGACTCCAACACCGGCCTTTGACATCACCATGCTCACTCTCATCGCCATGGAAAGATGCCGGACGGCCCGGGAAGCGATCCAGCTCATGGGCTCCCTGGCTGAAAAATACGGCTATGGATACAACGACCACGGCGAGATGCTGGCCGTCCACGACCCCAACGAAGTGTGGGTCTTCGAGATCGTGCCGGTCGGTCCGCTGTGGACTCCCCAGAGCGGCAAGCCGGGGGCGGTCTGGTGTGCCCAGCGAGTTCCCGATGACCATGTCTCCGTCTGTCCCAATGAGTCGAGGATCGGCGAAATCGACCTCAGCAACAAGGATTATTTCATGGCTTCCGAGCATGTTGTCTCCTTCGCCATTGAGCAAGGCCTCTACGACCCGGGCAGCGGCAAGCCCTTCAGCTGGAAAAGAGCCTATTCCCCCGCCGAGGGGAGCGCGACAAGCACCAACGGCCGGCGGGCGCGGATGTGGCGGTTTTTCAACATCGTCGCGCCTTCACTCAAGCTCAGCCCGGAAACTCCGAACATGGATTATCCCTTCTCGGTCAAACCCGACCGCAAGATTTCCGTTCAGGATGTCATGAACATGACCCGGGATAGGGCCCAGGGAACGCCTTTTGACCGGGTCAAGGGGATGCGCGGTGGTCCCTTTGGCAACCCCAACTACTACGCCACGACGAGGACCATCTGCACCCCCAGTGTCGAGTATACGACCGTCACCCAGTGCCGGGGCTGGCTGCCCGCGCCCATCGGCGGTATCGTCTGGCTCTGTTTTGGCCTCCAGGACACTTCCTGCTACATGCCCCTCTATGCGGGAATCACCGACGTTCCGGATTCCTTCAAAATCGGCGACCACTGGATTTTCAATCGGGAGAGCGCGCGCTGGGCCTTTGACTACGTCGACTTCCACACCCAGGTCGTCTATTCCTATGCCCTCGAGGAAGTGAAGAAGGCCCAGGCTGAATGGGAGGCCAAGACCGTCGCCGGGATTGGCGAAATTGATAAGCAGGCCCTCGAGCGCTACAATAGGTCCGTGGAAGAAGGAATTGGCTACCTGACAGGCTACTGCTTGACCCATGCCGATCGCGTGGTCAAAGCCTGGTGGAAGCTTGGCGATGACCTCCTCGTCAAGTTCAACAAGATTTCCTATTACGACCCCGAAAAGAGGACGCGCGACCGAAACAAGCCAGTCTATCCGGATTGGTGGAAAAAGGCCATCCAAATCTACGATATCCTCCTCGAACCGCCGGAAAAATAGATAACCTATTATTTCTATATAAATTATAGAAATTATAGGAATTATGGAGAAAGGAGAGGAAGGGAAGATGAAAAAAATGACAACCTCTTTCTTCGTCGTCGTTTTTTTGTGCCTGTTCTTCGTCCCCGCTTCAGCCCAGAAAGCCATTCCCAAGGCTAAGCTGCCTGTGCTCACCACGTCAGCCGGCCAGAGCAACGACGTGATGACCGTCAACATCGTCCTCGAGGAAGCCGGCATTGGCTTTGATTACTGTGATGTCCCGGACGTCGACCTTCTCAAGGCAGGCGTTGGCTTGGCCGACAAGGAATCGGGCCCTGGTTTTCATGTCGAAGTCTATACCGACTTCTCCAAATTTCCCAAGGGCACGCCCTACCAAACGGTCATTTTTGCCATTGGCGCCAGCCTCAAGGGAATGGGCGCTTCTGGCTTGACTGTGGACACGGAAGCGGCCCGCCTCAAGAGACTCATCGATTACTGCAAGCAGAACAAGATATTCATCATCGCTGTCCACGTGGGCGGAATGGCGCTGCGGGGTGCGCCGGGAAGCGATAACGAACGGATGATCGACGCCGTTGCCCCCTTCGCCGATTACCTTATCGTCACCAAGGAAAGTAACAAGGACGGCCGTTTCACGACAATTGCCAAGGCCAAAAACACCCCTCTGACCGAAGTCGATTATGCGCTTGATTTGGTCGAGATCATGAAGCAGGTTTTTAAGTAATCCACTTTCGGCTTGCGGCTCATCACCAAAGACGTACTGCCGCTTCGGCCGGCCAAAAAGAGGGACGCGATTGGCCTTTGGCATGAAATTGTGCCCTCATGGGGGGAGGCTCATTCGAGCGTCTGACCCGTCGTGTATCTTGGCTTAGCAGGAGGCAAAGAGATGATAGGGAAAAAATCTAGGTTCGCCATCATCATGGCTATTCTTTCCCTGGCTTTCGGCGCTCTCGTTCTTTCCCGCTCTCCGGCGCAATCTTTAAGGCCGCAAACCCCGGTTCCCCTCTCGCAATACTTGAATTATGCTCGAGCTTCTGCGGACTGGGTGTGGACTCACTATGATGAAATAGTCGGCCAATGGCGTCAATCCTTCGACCCCGAGAGTATCTTTGGCTATCGCCCGCCCGGCGGGCTTCTCGAGATGGCCGCTATCTATGCCCATCTTTATGAAAAAGAAAAAAAGATGGATTACGCCGAACGGGCCAAGAAGGTCCTCCTCACCTATGGAGATTTCCGCGCTCTCTACCCTGACTGGGCTAAAGAAAAAAGGCCTGATTATGAGGACGGTGTGCCCGCCCTCCCCGACTTTTTTACAGTGATGCGCTACATCCGGACCTATGACACGCTGCGGCGTTTTGGGCTCCTCAATAAGGCCGAGACCCAAAAAATCGAGTCAGAAATCGCCCATAGCCTCGACTATCTCCTCCGGTCCCAGGAATGGGGAACGATGAATCGGGCCATGCTCAGGGCCGAATCGCTGGCCTGGGCAGTTCGAGCTATGCCCTCCCATCCGCGCGCAAAAACCTGGGCCATGCATCGCCGGGCGCTCGGCGACGACAACTGGGGAAACTGGCAGATTGAGGATGCGACCATTTATAACGGCGTCTGGCTCTATTCCCTTCTCGGCTACGCCGAGGCCCTGGGCAAGAGGGAGGAGTTAATCAAGACTCCTGAGATGTTCTATTATGCCCATTACTACCTCCATCTCTTGAGCCCGGCCGGGATGATTCCCGATTTCGGCGATGCCAACTGGCTTTCCAACTGGTCCCATTACCTCGTCTTCTTTGAGGCCGCGGCCGCAACACTTAACGATCCTCACCTCAAGTGGGCGGCAGCGACAATGGCACGCCGATTCATTGATTTCAATAACCCCACCAACGTCGGCCTGGGCTTCATGCTCCTCGACTGCGCCCGATGGGGAACCGATAGCGTCCCGGTTAAGCCGCCACCAACCCTCTCCGAGGAGGTGATGGAGGATGTGCAGGGGAAAAAAATCGTCTTCCGTAATGGCTGGGAGCCCTCCTCCACCTACCTTCTTCTCAACTACCGGGACGAGGGCGATGGTGGCCTTAACTTCCGCGATTATCTTCGGGACACCATTCCCGTCGAAGAGGAAAAGATGACCCACGGCCATTCCGATGAGAATAGCATTGTCCTCCTCATGAGCGGCGGGTCGGTCCTTCTCCACGATGCCGGCTATCGGGATTACATGCCCAGCGGACCCTACGGCGCTTATCGCCAGGACTATTTCCATAACCGCCTCTGCGTCCGTCCCGAAAAAATCTGGATGGGCCAGGAGAAGGGGGAGTTCCGCTACAGCTTCCGCGACCGTGTTCCCGGCCAGAAAGTGCTCGATTTTCTCCACAACGCTGGCTCCTACCGCCGGGTGAGAACGCAAAAAGTGGATTTTCTCACTTTCGAGGATTTCGATTACAGCCGGACGAGGCTCATCGATGATAACTGGGGCTATACCTGGGACCGTGTCGTCGTCTATGTCAAAAAGCCGGAGATGTTCATCATCTTCGATATCTTTAAAGCTCTCCGCGAGGAATGGTTCACCCTGGCCAACCTCTGGCACACTCAGAAAATCCTGGCCCATGGGAATCACTGGTACAAGACTGCTTACGAGAAAATCCAGGCCACTCCCCTCCCCGATGACCGTCATCTGCTCATTGTTTTTCCTCTCACCCATTATCGGCTCGAAGGAGTTGAGCCGATCAAACGCCATTATCAGGACGAATTCGCCATCTATCAGCTGACGGCCCAGCACTTTGAGCTCGGCGAAACAGGCGGTTTTGTGACCGTTCTTATTCCTCACTCGAAGGAGGCCGACTATCTTTCCTGGATGGACAGGGTGAGTCTCCTGCCTGTCGAACCAGAAAGAGCTGCCCTCGGGGTGTCCATCAAGACTCCGGAGAAAAAAATATTTATCGCCGCCAAGAGCGACTTGAGGCTGGATATGGCCCGCGACTGGCGGCGACCCCGCTACACCTACGAAAAAGGAAAAATCCGCCTTGGCGATTTTGAAACCAACGGCGATTTGCTGGTGGCCACTCTAAGAGAATCTGAGGCTGGAAAAACCCCGGGCCAGCTGAGCTATACCATCGTCAACTTGACCAAGGCGCTGTTTCGCCAGCAGGTCCTTGTCGAAGCCCGGCCTTCCTTCTTCGGCCTGGCCTTCGACGGCAGCCCGGACGGTCCGGGTGTGGGCAAGCTCCGCTACTGGCGGGACGAAGCGACCGTAAAGTAAGGCGGCAACGAGCCTTATATTTATGGCAACATGTTCAAACACGCGATGGACCTTCCATAATCCCCAAGATTATGAGAGATTTAAGAGCTCAGCCGGCTATCGCTCGAGCCTCCTTCTGGCCGCGGCATGGTTGATGTTCAACTCCAATGCTTTCTTGAGCTCAGCTTTTCCCTCTTCGTTCTTTCCCATACCCAGGTAGCCAAGACCCAAGAGGTAATGCGCATCGGCCTGGCGGACAATGGCCGATTGCCTCTCTCCGAATTTGGCGAAAAAGTCCATCGCCGGAGCTTGGCCAAGCCTTTCCTGTCCTGTTTGAATCAAGCTCTCGAACATTTTCTCAGCTTCTTCATGCCTGCCGATTTTGCGTAAAGCCAGGCCCTGATAGTAGCCAACCTCTGAGCCTTCGTCCAATTTTTCTACGCAGTGATGATAGTATTCCATCGCCTTTTCCATGTCCCCCAAAGCCTCGTAGGCAGCGCCGATAAAATAGTCAATTTGGGGCTCTCTCCCTCCCCGATACGGCTTGGCCACTTCTAAATTCTCCGGGTATTCAAGAGCGGCCAGGAAATGCTCAAGAGCTTGGCGGGCTTTTCCCGACAGGAGATAGTCTTCGCCCCGCCAGAGATGGGCGTCCACATAGAGGTCGTGGATTTCGCCCCCTCCTTCCCAGACATGAAAATGATGCCTCGACAACAAATCGATGGCTCGGTCATATTTGCCCAGCTGGACAAGCAGAGCGATTTCTCGCGAAAGGGCGTCATCTCTCTCAACAACAACATGATGGTTTTTCTGAAGAATAGCCAGCCTTTTCTGGGGAGAAACTGCGGCCGCCTCGTAGAGCAAATCCAGCTCATAATAAAGCCGGGGGTCCTGGCTATGGCAGGCCACCGCTTTTTCCAGGCTGGTCGTGGCTTTGGCCAGGTCGTTTTCAACCCGAGCATAGGCCAGGCCCAGGTTTCTGTGGACCGTCGAAAAAGAGCCATCGAGCTGCCTCGACTTTTCCCATTCCTGGATCGCTTTTTCGGGCTGGATATCGAAGAGGAGGTTGCCAAGATAATAGGCAGCCCGGGCATCCCCCGGGTTTAGCCCCTGAGCTGAGCGAAGCACAGCGATGGATTCAAGCCGGAAGGGGAAACAGTAATCAGTGGGCATCCTCGAGGCAAGCTTATAGAATTTCAAAGCCTGACCCGAATCCCCTTTCTTTTCCATAAAGTATCCCAGGTAGTAGTAAAGCATCGGGTAAAAAGATGATTCCTGGTTTTTCTTTTCGACCAACCTGAGGAGAACTTCAACCGCTTCATCCACAAGCCCGCAGTTGCCATAATCCGTGGCCAGCTCCAGGTAGGACGGCGAAGAATCGCGCATTTTCCTGTCCAAATTTTTCCTCACCTCAAGCGCTTGCCCTTTTTCCCCTGTTTTCCATTTCAAAAGATAAACCTCATTGCCGGCCCAGAAATCCAGTGGGTCAAAATCCAGGACTCGGCTAGCTATTTTTTCCGCTTCCTCGAACCTCCCCATCCGCCTGAGCAACGAAGCCTTTAAGTTTAAGGCCTTCGTATTCTGACTGTTCTTGGCTAACGACCGGTCCAGAAAATCGAGCGCCGGCCCATAATCGCCCCGGCTCGAACAGAGCTCAGCTAAAGAATAATAGCTGGCTGCCCTCCAGGCATCGCTCCAGGCGGCCTTAGAAAAAGCGTCGAAGGCCGCACCTTCCTTACCCTGAGCGCGAAGAGCAAGGCCAAGATAATAACAGGGTTCACCATTCTTTGGGCTCG
This sequence comes from uncultured Eubacteriales bacterium, assembly GCA_964445305.1. Lineage (GTDB taxonomy): Bacteria > Acidobacteriota > Aminicenantia > Aminicenantales > UBA8522 > CAYUKK01. The sequence goes on along the minus strand of CAYUKK010000128.1, from coordinate 5,092 downwards.
TGTAGTTTCTGGTAAGACGCGCCAGCGCCCTCTCAAGATGATTTTCCGCTTTTTCAGCCATTCCCCTCTTCAAATAAAGAATGCCGAGCGCCGTATTTGCCTGCGCATCCTCTGGATCTCGGCGCAACGCCTCCTCGTAATAAGGATAAGGCTCCAAAGCCGGGCTGTGGAACTGTTCGAGCCTTAACCCGGCAAGATAAAGCTCCTCGGTTGTCTTGATTTCCTGGGGAGGGGCGGGGGGTTTAACCGGCTCGGGCATGGGCATTCCCCTCCGGAGCGGAGGGCTGTAGCTCAGGAGAATTTCGCCCTCCGGAGAAAAGAGCACCAGACGGAGGTCTTCTTCTCGGACACCTTGGGGAAGGCCCGTTTCCTGCCTAAAAGGATTCTGAGGCGAGATGTCAATCCTCTCGTCGAAAATCGCTTTTTCTTGAGCCAAGAGCACGGCTCTCGCTCCCCTGTGTTCCCTGGTCGTGTTGAAGCCAATGCTCACCTTGCCGCTTCTTGAAATTTCAAGGTTCGAAGCCGCCTTCAGGTTAGCGGCTTTCACTCCGCCAATTTTTCGCAAGGGATACCAATATTGCTTGAAGGTTCTCACTTCATAAGGTTGAAGCCAGCTGTAATCCGGCTGATTATCCGAAAAGGCACCGACCATAAGCTCGATATAAGGGCCATCTTCATCCGTCAGGATTTTTTCCCAGAGCTTGCCCTGCTCCCCCGTCCCCCAGGTCCAGAATTTTTTCCCGGGGACCTGCCGATGGTCTGCCACGTGGACAACGCCCGCTTCTTTCTTATGGTCGTATCCAGCCAGGAAATCTTCCTCCGAGTTCCAGGCAAAAAAGGAAGTGGGCGCCGGATGATTTCTGTACCAGCTTACGTCCACCCCCCGGGTGTAATCCACGCCGTTAAAAACTTCGTAGGAGATTGGCCAACGGGAAAACTGATTCTTGCCATGGTATGTCGCGTATTCTGTCGTCGGGGGGAAAAGGATCTGGTAATCAAAAGAGGCATGGACAGCGACATTGGCCCACCAGAGAAACGAGTGGGCAAAGGGCGTCCGGTTCATAATCTTGACGGTAGCTTCAAGGTAAGACCTATCGGGATAGAGAGTGAGGCCGACAAGCCATTTCATTCGGTGCCGGAGTTCGACCTCGCCGACCCAGATTGTTTTGCTCCCATCGGCCTTCTCGGTCACTGTCGAATCGACGCTCATGAAGCTTGTCGCCCGGTGATGGTGGGGAAAATTCCACTCCACTCCGCCCGATATCCAGGCACCGAGCATGCCGATGAGGGCCGGCTTGATAACATGCTGAGCATAAAAGAAATGATAACCATTCGTCTTGTCCAGAGCTTCAAAAATACGGCCACCGATTTCAGGCAGAACGCAGATGCGAAGGTAATCATTCTCCAGGTAAAGGGCCCGGTAAATTCTTGTCTCCCGGACATCCGTGAGCCTGTCTTGAAGGGGGTAAGGATAGACAGGCCCCTTGGCTCCCTGATAAGCGCGGCCACCGTAGAAAATGGGGTTCACATCCGGTTTCTCGACCCTGTAGGTGGGAATCGCTTTCGCCTCTTCCCAAACTCTGACCGAACCTTTGGCGGGGAGGGGGAAAGATACCCCACCGAAAAGAGATAGGATGGCCACCAGGCTCGTGGTGATAAATTTGCTTTCCTGTCTTCTCATGACATCCATTTTATTGCCTATGAAAAGTTCCATCAACCGCATCCTTACCCATCCGCTGTTTCGACGGGAAATTCTGGGTCGCCTTTCTCGTTGAAATTTCTTCTGGTTGCGTCTACAATTCAACGGCGCTCGATATTGCTCAACCGCTATGATAAATTGTTCAAGCGCTCACCCAGAAAAATTGCCTTGAAGAGGAGTCGATGGCCATGAAGAGAATGGGCTTAGCCTTTATTCTGCTCGGGCTTTCACTTTCCCTTCTTTTTTCGGCCGACGAGGGGATGTACCCGATCAGCGAAATCTTAAAGCTTAACCTTAAATCCAAGGGGTTGGAAATTGACCCGGCCGAGATTTATGCCACGGACAAGAGCCTGGTTTTGGCCATTGTCAACGTGGGCGCCACGGGCTCCTTCGTTTCGGAGCAAGGTCTGATCATCACCAACCACCATGTCGCCTTTGGCGCTGTTCAGGCGGCGAGCACCAAAGAGAACGATTATGTCCGGAACGGCTTTTTGGCCCGGACAAGGGCCGAGGAGATCCAGGCCAAAGGCATGACCGCCCGCATCACCGAATCCTACCGGGATGTCTCGTCCGAGGTGCTGAGCGCAGTCAAGCCGGACATGGATTTTGCTGCGCGGACAAAGGCGATAGAGAGAAAGATAAAGGAGATAGTAACTCAGACGGAAAAAGAAAACCCGGGCCAGCGGGCCGAAGTTGCCGAGATGTTTCCTGGCAAGACTTATGTCCTCTTTATTTATGCGTACCTCAAAGATATCCGGCTCGTTTATGTTCCTCCTCGGTCAATCGGCGAGTTTGGCGGCGAAGAAGATAACTGGATGTGGCCTCGGCACACCGGAGATTTTTCTTTTCTCCGCGCCTACGTGGGGCCGGATGGCTCGCCCGCTGACTATTCGCCCCAGAATATCCCCTTCAAACCCAAGCGCTTCCTCCGTGTAGCCCCGCGGGGCGTCAGGGAGGGCGACTTCGTTTTCCTCCTGGGCTATCCCGGTCGCACCTATCGGCATAGCACGGCCAGCTATCTGGCCTTCGAGGAAGAAGTGCGGATGCCTTATATCGCTGATTGGTATGCCTGGCAGATTGACCTCATGGAAAGGATGGGGGCGGCTGACCGTGGTGTCGCTCTCCTCCACGCCGCGCGCATCAAGGGGCTGGCCAACACGATGAAAAATTATCGCGGCAAGCTTAAGGGCATGAAAAGGCTCAACCTCGTCGAGCGCCGCCGCGACGAGGAAAAGGCGCTCCAGAGCTTTATCGAGGCCGACGCAGAAAGGAAAGCCCGATTCGGGACTGTGCTCACCGATATCGACCGAGTCTACGAGGAGATGCGCTCCGCCTTCGCCTATGAAACTCTCCTCGACCACCTCCGCTCGGTGAACCTCCTCAGCTACGCTCTCACTCTTCATGAGGCGGCGGTCGAACGCCAGAAGCCAGACCTCGAGCGCGAGTCGGCCTACATGGACCGCAACCTTGCCCAGACGAAACAGAGGCTCTTTCTCTCCCTCCGCAACTTCTATGAGCCGACCGACAAGGCCATTTTCAAAGAACTCCTCCTCCGGGCTTCAAGGCTCAAAGAAGGCAATCGGATAAGGGCGGTCGATGACCTCCTCGATGGAGATTTCAGTGATTCCGCCATCGAGGCCCTTCTCAACAGGATGTACGAAGCCTCAAGGTTGAAAGAGAGCAGGTTCGTGGAGGAGCTTTTTGACCAGACTCCCGAGCAACTGGCCGCTCTCGAGGACCCCTTTCTCAGCCTGGCTCGCGCCCTCTATCCCACTATCCTCGAAATGCGGGAAAAGCAGAAGGCCCGCCGCGGCGCTCTCGATTCCCTCTATGCCCGCTTGAGCGATGTCAAGGAGCTCTATCTGGGAAAGGGTTTTATTCCCGACGCCAATGGCACCCTGCGGCTAACCTATGGAAGAATCAAAGGGTATGAACCGGCCGACGCGGTTTATTACGAGCCGTTCACGACCCTGCGGGGCGTTCTCGAAAAAACGACGGGGCGGGAACCCTTCGATACCCCGGCTGCCTTATTCGACCTCGCCCGAGCGCGCGATTTCGGCGAGTTCGAACATCCCCAGCTCAAGGATATTCCCGTCTGCATCCTCTACGATGCCGACACGACGGGTGGCAATTCGGGAAGCCCGGTGCTCAACGCCCGGGGGGAGCTCGTTGGCGTCAATTTCGACCGAACTTACGAGGCCACCATCAACGATTATGCCTGGAGCGAGAAGTACAGTCGCTCTATCGCCGTCGACATCCGCTATGTCCTGTGGGTCACTCAAAAATTCGGCCACGCCGAATTTATCCTCAAAGAAATGGGTCTCGCTCTTAATTAAGATGGGCCTGCCTAAAAATCTCAACTCTGGGGAAGGAGGAAATCCGTCTGAGCTGCGCCCCAAAAAGCAAAGAGGTCCCCTTAATCTCTCGGGACTTGCTTTTTGGCAACCCAGACAAGGCCTCTCTCCAGATAAGCCCTGATGGTCAGCACATCAGCTTTCTTGCCCCCGTCAACAATGTGCTCAATGTCTGAGTCGCGCCTTCAGATGCCCCCGAAAAAGCCGAACCTGTGACCAGGGACCCGTGGCGAGGCATCAGGATTTACTTCTGGGCTTTCACCAACGAGCATATCATCCACTTGCAGGACCTGGCTGGGGATGAGAACTGGCAAGTCCATGCGGTCAACATTGCGACCAAGGAAGACAAGAATCTGACGCCGTTCGAGGAAATACCCGGCCCGGATGGAAAGCCCATCACCTTGCCCAACGGGAAACCACTTCGGCCGCGGGCTCAAATCCAGGAAGTGAGCCATAAATTCAGGGATGAAATTCTCATTGGCCTCAACAATCGGGATCCGCAATTCCACGATATCTATCGGTTGAACATCCTGACGGGCGACATGAAGCTCATCCAGTAGAACGACGGGTTCCTTGGCTTCCAGACCGATGACGAATACAATGTCCGGTTGGCGATGCAAATGACAGCGGACGGGCGCATGGAATTGTTCATGCCTAATGGACAGGGCGGGTGGAAGTCATTCGGGAAGATTCCGATGGAGGATACGCTAACGACCAGCCCCATCACTTTCGATAAAACCGGCACTGTGCTCTACATGATTGACAGCCGTGGCCGAAACACGGCTGCTCTCATGGCTCTCGATTTGAAGACCAACGAAAGAAAGCTCATTCTCGAAGACCCCAGAGCTGATGTCAGCAACCTCATGGTCCACCCGACCGAGAAGAAGGTCGAAGCCGCGGCCGTGGAATATTTGCGAACCGAATGGAAAATACTGGACGAAAGCATCCGGGGCGACCTGAGCTACCTTCAATCCATAAGCGAAGGCGATATCAGTGTCACCGACCGGACGCTCGATGACATGTTCTGGACCGTGTCCTC
>CAYUKK010000127.1:0-2544 GCA_964445305.1 uncultured Eubacteriales bacterium | reverse complement strand
GCTTTGACCATCATCAACCGGTTTGAGGAGTATGGCGTAAGAGTTTCGGAAATCGTTACCTGTGGCGGCATCGCCGAGAAAAACCCGTTTGTCCTCCAGGTTTATGCGGATGTCACAGGCCGGGAGATGAAAATCGCCCGTTCGGCTCAGACCTGCGCTCTGGGAGCGGCCATCGCCGGGGCTGTTGTCGCTGGTAAGGAGCACGGAGGCCACATGAGATTCAGTGAGGCCCAACGGGCAATGTGCGGGGTCAAAGAGGAAAGCTTCCGGCCGAACCGGAAAAACCACCAGGTCTATGAGGAACTCTACCGCCTCTATCTCCAGCTTCACGACGCTTTCGGGAAGAAAGAATGGTCTGGTCAGATGTATAATGTCATGAAAGACCTGCTGGCCATCCGCGACCGGCAGAGAAAGGCGGGATGATGCTCGCTGACCTTAAAGAAAAAGTCTGGAAAGCCAACCTGGAGTTGATCAGGCTCAACCTGGTCACTCTCACCTGGGGAAACGTGAGCGGCTTCGACAGGAATAAAGGCGTCATGGCCATCAAGCCAAGCGGCGTCTCCTACGAGGAGATGAAGCCGTCAGACATGGTGCTTGTTGACCTCAAGGGAAGACGTGTTGAAGGTCAGCTCAACCCTTCCTCGGACACGCCGACTCATCTCGAGCTTTATAAGGCGTTTCCCGGAATCGGGGGTGTGGCCCATGTCCACAGCGAGCACGCGACGATGTTCGCTCAGGCGGCCAGGGAAATTCCCTGCTTGGGGACAACTCACGCCGATGTTTTCCACGGACCCGTGCCCGTGACCAGATGGATGAGGCGCTCGGAAATCCGGAGAGACTATGAGAAAAACACCGGCCGGGTCATCGTCGAAAGGTTCAAGAACCTCAACCCGATGGACGTCCCAGCCGTGCTTGTGGCAGGTCACGGCCCTTTTACGTGGGGGAAAACGCCAGCTGAAGCGGTCGAAATCAGCCTGGCTCTCGAAAAGATTGCCCTTATGGCGCTCGGGACTCTTCTTCTCCATCCCCGGCGACTTCCGTTGCCCCGCGACCTTTTGGAAAAACACCATGATCGCAAACACGGTCCTGGCGCCTATTACGGCCAGAAGAAAGGAGGCTTGAGATGAAGAACATCCCCAAGGTCAGGGTGGGAATAGTCGCTGTCAGCCGCGATTGCTTTCCCCTCGAACTATCGAGGCGGAGGAGGGTAGAGGTCGTGAAGGCTGCCCGGGCTAAGAAGATTCCCCTCGTGGAAATCAAGACAATAGTTGAGAAAGAAATCCATGTCCTTGAAGCTCTGGCCGAAATCCGTGACCAGGGAGTTAATGCTCTCGTCGTCTTTCTCGGCAATTTTGGCCCCGAGGGCCCCTCGACTCTTCTGGCTCAACGCTTCGACGGGCCGGTCATGTTTGTGGCTGCAGCCGAAGAAACAGGCAAGGACCTTATCGCCGGCCGCGGCGACGCTTTTTGCGGCTTGCTCAGTGCCAGCTACAACCTCGGCCTCCGCGGTTTAAACCCTTATCTTCCCGATTACCCTGTGGGGACCGCGGACGAGGTGGCGGCGATGATCGGCGATTTTCTTCCTGTGGCCAGAACTCTTCTCGGCGTCAAGAAGCTCAAAATTTTTACGTTCGGGCCTCGGCCCCAGGATTTTTTTGCATGCCACGCTCCCATCAAGCCCCTCTACGACCTGGGCGTAGAGGTCATGGAGAACAGCGAACTCGACCTCTACGACCTTTTCTTGGCGGCGAAGAGCGACCGCCGCGTCAAAGTCGTGTCAAGAGAGATGGCCAAAGAGCTCGGCCCGGGGCTGGCCTATCCCGACCTACTCGAGAAGCTGGCCCAGTTTGAGGTGGCCCTGATGAAGTTTTTCGAGGCAAACCGGGGAGCTTCGTCTTTCGCTGTTTTTGCTAACAAGTGCTGGCCGGCCTTTGAGCGCTATTTTGGGTTTGTCCCCTGCTATGTCAACTCGAGGCTGGCGCAGCGGGGCATCCCCGTCGCCTGCGAGGTGGATATCTACGGCGCTTTGAGCGAGTACATGGTCACTTGCGCCACCGAGCTTCCGGCGACATTGCTCGACATCAACAACACGGTGCCGGTGGACATGGTCAGAGCCGCCAAAGGAAAGCTCAAGGGCTATCATCCGTCTGACCTTTTCATGGGCTTCCACTGCGGCAACACGCCGTCGGCTTGTCTTGTCGGCGGCGCTTTGAAATACCAGCTCATCATGCACCGGCTTATGGAGCCCGAAAAGGAGCCGGACATCACGCGGGGGACGATGGAAGGACGCATCCGACCGGGAGATGTGACCATTTTCCGGCTGCAAGCAACGGCCGACACCAGGCTCCGGGCTTACGTGGCCGAGGGAGAGGTCCTCGACATCGACCCCAAGTCTTTTGGCAGCATCGGTGTCTTCGCCATCAAAGAAATGTCTCGCTTCTACCGACATGTTCTCCTTGAGAAGAGGTTTCCCCACCACACGGCTGTGGCCTTCCAGCATGCCGGGAAGGCACTTTATTCCGCTGTTCGCCTGCTCGGAGTCGA
>CAYUKK010000126.1:0-15220 GCA_964445305.1 uncultured Eubacteriales bacterium | reverse complement strand
GATTGGGAAAAAAACGCCGCCGAGGTCGTCAGGGCTGTTTGGGAAAAAGAAGCAGATTTTCGGACCTACGCGAAGCCAAGAAAGTTTGCCCTCCTTTCCCTTCCCCTCCAGCCTGTTTTGGCTGGTGTGCTTCTTGGTATCCTCCTCGGCGCTGGAGTGGTCTGGTTCGCTTTCCGCGGGCCGTGGTCAGGGCGAGAACCAGCCGAGCCATATTTTGCCTCGGCCGAATTTCTCGACCGGGTGGATTTGGAAATCGCGCGGCGGGAGACACTCGATTACCTCGAGAAGAGTCAGCTCGTTCTGCTCGACCTCGTCCAGATGAAAGCGGAAAATGGGAAATCCCGCTTATCCGAAGCTGCCCTGCAGCAAGCCCAACTGCTCCTGTCCAAGAAGAAGTTCCTCAACCCTCAACTCGAGAAAGCCCAGATGGCCAAGGCCAAGGAGATTTGTGACCAGATTGAGCTCCTTTTTTGCGAGCTGGCTTCGCTGAGTGAGGGCTTGAGTGAAGCCGAGCGACAGGAAATCCAGAGCATGATCGAAAACAAGAGCTTGCTCTTGAAAATAAGATTGTTGAAAAAAGAACTCCAGAAAAGCGAGGTCTAAGGTGAGGAAAGCTGGCGCGTTCTTCTTATTCAGCATCATCCTCGTCAGCCTTCTTGGGTCTCAACCCGGCGGCCAGTCCCGGGCTGAGGAAAAGATCTTCCAGGAGGCCAAACTCCTCCTCTTTGACGAGAAATGGGCTGAGGCTCAGAAGAAACTGGAGCTTCTGCTGGCCGAATATCCTGAAAGCCCGTTAGCCGGCCAGGCGACATTCTACAGGGCCAAATGCTTGGGCAAGCAAAAGGGGAAGGAAACAGAAGCCCTGGCCGCTTTCGAGGCGTATCTTCGCTGGCCGCAGAAAGTTCCGAGCCTCGTCGAAGAGGCAGAAACTTCGATCATCGATCTAGCCTATGACCTTTCCAGTCAGGGGGAGAAAAAACGATTCCGCGACAAGATAGAAGAAAGGTTGCAGAGCCCTAACCGGGTCATCCGCTACTACGCTGCCTTCAAGCTGAGTCTCCTCAAAGACAAACAGGTCGCTTCGAAAGCCATCCCCGTGCTCAAGGAGATTCTCGACCGGGAGAAGGACCCGGACCTTCAGGACAGGGCCAAAATCGCCCTGCTTCGTGTTTCTCCCGACTCTCTCAGGGAAGTAGAAAGAGGCAGGGAGGAAAGGAAGGTCAGGGTTCTCAAGATTCGTGTTTATGTGGAAGGCCAGAAGGAGCCCGAACTTTCCATCACTATCCCCTGGGCTCTGGCCGATTTAGCTCTCAGTGCTATCCCGGAAAAAGATAGGTCGGCCCTAAAGGCTGAAGGCTATGACCTGGACAAGATCATCGATGAGCTGACCCGGACACACGGGAGCATCATCGAAATCAGGGATAAAGAAAGGACGATTAAAATCTGGATCGAACGTGAATAAATACAGGCATTGAGAAAAAAATTCCGAGGAGGACGGACATGAAAAAAACATCGGCGCTCCTTCTGGTAATCGTGCTTGTCACCTTCCTCTTGACGCCTTGTCTTATCGCGGACAGCCGCGATGACCTCCAGGCGATCAAGAAAGCGGTGAAAGAGAACCCGGCCTACGAAGTGGGGAAGGAAGTCAAATGGTTCAAGGTTCTCGTCACCGACAACAAAACAGGCAAAGACAAAGTCAAAGTGACCCTCCCCCTCGCCATGGTGGAGCTTCTGTTCCGCTGCGTCGAAGATAGGCATTGGCGGGTTGGGGAAAGCGGCTGCGACATCGACCTGGCAGCTGTTTTCAAAGAGCTCAAGGCCATGGGCCCGATGGCTCTCATTGAAATCTACGAGACGGACGAGACGGTCAAAATTTGGCTCGAGTAGCGGCTTTCCCTTGACTTCGCGTCGGCCGGTGGGTTTTCCCCTTCAATTTTCCAGGAGCTGGCCGGTCATTAAATCAAGAAGTTGAACGCGGTGGATTTTACCCAGTTTTTCCAGAGGCCAGGGGAATTTTTCTGAACCTTTATTGCACGGCTCCCAGTCACCGACGATGACGATGACCATCTTTTCGGGCTGGATGTATTTTTTAGCCACTTCCATCACCTTTTCCTTGGTCACGGCTTTGATCTTATCTCGATAAGTCGCGTAATAATTCATCGGCTTTCCTTGCATCTCCAGGTTGGCAAAATTGACCATGGTCACAATCGGGCTGGAGAAGAAGTCGGCGAAGCTCTCCAGGTAATAGTTGATGGCCGTTTCCATTTCGGCATCGGCGACGAGCTCGTGGCGGATTCTTTCAAACTCCCTCTGGATCAAATGGATGGCATAACCCACCGTCTCTGATTTGGTCTGGACATAGCCCGAAAAGGTGCCCGGGAAACCCCAGCGGTAAGTGAATCGGCTGCCCGTATTGTAGGCGAGCCCCTCGTCCGAACGGACTTTGGACGTAATTCTGGAGGTGAAACTCCCCCCACCGAGGATGAAATTCATCACCTGAACGGCGAAGTAATCAGGGTTGGTGTCCTCGATTCCCAGATGGCCAAGGGAGATATAGCCCTGGTTAATTTTTTTCTGGACGAAGTAAACGCCCGGTTCAGGCTCTGGAAAATTTTTGCTGATATTTGGAAAGGAGAGAGGCTTGTTGGGCCAGCGGGAGGTCAGCTTGTTGATTTTGTTCTTGAGCTCCTCACGGCGGAAATCGCCCGCCGCAGCCAGGATGATGTTCTTAGGGAAGAAGTACTTCGCGTGGAAAGCCTTGAGGTCGGCCTGGGTAATGCTCTCGACTGTGGCCTTGGTCGCCTGATGAGTTAAAGGGTGTTCTCCGTAGAGGATTTTCTGGTATTCCCTGGCCAGGACTGAACTGGGGTTATCATTGGCTGTCTGCAACTGTTCGATGACTCTGCCCTTAGCTAATTTAAGACTCTCCTCCCTGAATTCCGGGTTCATCAACACGTCAAAGAAAATATCCAGGCCCTCATCGATGTCTTTACTCAAAACCGACATGGAAAGGGTGGCGACCCTTTCCTCCACCGAGAAGTTCAACGTTCCGCCGAGAAAATCCACCCTTTCCTCGATCGTCGAGCCCGTTTTGGTCTTGGTGCCACCCTTAATCAAGCACTCAGAGAGAAGGGAATCCAAGCCTGCCTTTTCTTTGGGAACATAGAGACTTCCGCAATGGATGAGAGCCCTGATATTGACAAGGGGCAGACTTCGTTCTTCGCGAAAATATCCCCGCAGGCCGGCACCGAGCACGACTCGGAAGCTAGATGGATGAGGGGGCTCGTACTTGAGAAGGGGGAACTTCAGGTCTTCTGGCCTGGTGACTTGAGAAAAGACAAAGCTGGGAAACGAGACGACGATAAGCACCGCAAAAATAAGGCATTTTTTCATGGCCATCCCTCCTTATCTTTCCGGGCCACGCGAATAAACGGCGACAAGCGAATTGTCCTTAACAAAATACTTGGCCGCAACTTTTTTAATATCTTCCGAAGTCACCTGCTTTATCTTTTCGAGGTCGTCGATGAGCGAACGCCAGCCGCGATGGAGTTCGGCCCGGCCGATTCGCATGGCCAGGAACATCGGTGATTCAAGTCCGCGCAGAAAAGAAGCTTCTGTTTTATTCTTGGCTTTCTGGAGCTCCTCGCCGGTCACTCCCTCTCGCTTTATTTTTTCGAGTTCTTCCCAGAGGTCCTTTTCCAAATCTTCTGGTTTGACCCCTTTTTGGGTTTTGGGCATGACGGTCAGGGTGAAAGCTCCAGCATACCATTGCGGCCGGGACATGGCCATGGCTCTTGTGGCCAAATCTTTTTCCTGAACCAGGATTTTGGTCAAACGACCCGTTTCTCCAGATAAGATGGAGGCCAGGATGTCCAGGGCCGGGATGTCGGGATGACCATCGGGCGGGATGTGGAACCAAAGAGAAAGGTTCGGAGCGCCTGGCCCCTCGCCATAGAGCCTCTTGTGGGAGTACGGGGGTGGTTCTGTCGTCCGGATAGGCTCGATATCCTCTCCCCGGGGGATGGGGCCAAAGTATTTTTCGGCCAAGCGGATGATTTCCTCGGGCTTGAAATCGCCGACATAGACGGCCACAGCGTTATTGGGAACATAGAATTTGTTGTGGAAGGAGATGAGGTCCTTTTTCGTCATCTTCTTCAAGTCGTCCATCCAGCCGATGACGTTCCAGTGATAGGGCGAAGCAGCGAAAAAGGCCGCCCGAACCTGCTCGTTGAAGTAGAAACCGGGCCTGTTTTCGCTGAGGCGGCGCTCTTCCATGACGACATCTTTTTCCGAGTAGAATTCCCTGAAGTAGGCGTTGATCATCCGGTCGGATTCAAGGAGCATCTGGAGTTCGACTTTGTTGGATGGAAGAGTGACATAATAACCCGTGACTTCATCCGAGGTGGAAGCGTTGAGCTGGGTACCACCGTTCTTCATGTATGTTTCCCAGAGATGGTCTTTCAGGATAAACTTTTTTTCTTCCTTGACGAGCTCGTCAACTTGCTTTTGCCACTCGGCAATCTTCTTCTGGTCGCCGTCCCTTTTCCAATACTTTTCCCGATAGATTTTCTCCATGAGCTCGTCAATCTGCCGGTTGATAGCATCATCAGCCTCGAAATCCGTCACCCCCATCATCTTTGTTCCCTTGAACATCATGTGCTCATGAACGTGGGCAATTCCTGTTACCCCTGGCATTTCATTGATGGAGCCGACTTTGTAGTAAACATGGCAGACGACCCGAGGCACACCGGGCTTGGGAATCATCAGGATTTTCATCCCGTTGGCCAGGACGTGCTCCTTGACGTCGAGCTGAATCTCCGCCGAAGCGGGAGGTAAGAAAACAAGGCCGAAGAGCAAGATCAGGGTGAAAAGAGAAAGGCGCTTAAAATCCATCGGCTCACCTCCTCATCACGTCATGGTGACTCTTTTTCGGGCCTGCCTCTTCCCCCTGGACACTATCCGTGGCCTCAGGCCACAGAAATTGCCGGCGAAAAGGGAAGGGTTTCTCGGCTTTTTTCTAATTTCGTTAGGCAATATCGGTTAGGGAATATAATCCTGGACTTGAGAAAATGTCAATATTCCGCTCCAGAGCCGCATATTTCTTGACAGGAAAGAGTTCTGACTGGATAATAGCGGCAAGCTGTGAACCGAAGGTAGGAACCGTGCCTCGAGAAGCGTCAGCCGTTTTCGTTGACTTTGTTTCGGCTATTTCCGTAACATAATTTTCCAAGGAAAGCAAGGATGGCCAGGCTGTTTGAGTACCAGAGCAAAGCTCTCCTGAGGCAGGGAGGAATTCCAGTTCCGGAAGGGAGTGTCGCCTCGACACCGGAGGAAGCCCGCCAGCTTGCCGAGAAAATCGGCAAGCCCGTGGTCCTCAAAATTCAAGTCTGGATGACAGGCAGGGCCAAGCTGGGCGGCATCCAGTTTGCCGCGACCCCGGCTGAAGCTGAGGCGAAGGCCCGCCAGCTTCTGGGGATGAAAGTCGGTAACTTCATCGTTGACAGAATCCTTGTCGAGGAAAAGCTGGCCATCAAGGCCGAGTATTTCGCCGGCATCGTTCTTGATGATGCCCTCAAGCGGCCGCTCATCGTTTTCAGCCCTGCCGGAGGCTCAGGAATCGAGGAGATGGCCCGGCTCCATCCGGACAAAGTCGCCCGCCTGCCCATCGATGTCCTCAAAGGTTTTCCTGAGTATGAGGCCCGCAATATGCTCATCAGGGTGGGGATGAGTGGAAATGCCCTGATCAAGTTGGCCGACCTTCTGACTCGGCTTTACCAGGTGACACGCTCGAACGAGGCGCGCTCAGCCGAGATCAACCCGCTTGTGCTAACCGAAGACGGCCGCATCTTGGCCGCTGATTGCCACATCGTCATCGATGATTACGCTGTCTACCGGCATCCCGAGCTTGGCATCGAAGTGGCCAGGGAATTTGACCGGCCGCCGACTGAGCTCGAGAAAATTGCCTACCGGGTTGAAGAAAAGGACCACCGGGGGACTTTCTACTTCTTCCAGATGGTCGAGGTCGTCCCGGATGGTGAGAAGTACATCGGCTTCCACGGCGCTGGCGGCGGCGGCTCGATGATGTCCATGGACGCTGTGCTCAAGCGAGGCTTCAAGCTGGCCAACTACTGCGACACGAGCGGCAACCCGCCAGCGAGCAAGGTCTACCGCGCTGCCAAAATCATCCTCTCCCAGCCCGGAATAAGGGGGTATTTCGCCTCGGGTTCGGGTGTAGCCAGCCAGGAACAGTACCATTCGGCCCGCGGCTTGGTCAAAGCCTTTAATGAGGAAAACCTGGCCATTCCCGCCGTCATCCGGCTGGGCGGGAATTTTGAGGAAAAGGCAATCGAGATCCTCAAGACTTATCTCCAGAACATTCTGGCGACGGTCGAGGGCTATGGTCGCGATGATTCTCCGGAGTTCTGTGCCAGCCGGCTGGAGGAGCTTTTTCTCCGTCACCCGTCCTTGGTTCATGAAATTAAGCCGATGGTTGACCCGGAAATCCCTGCCGACGCTTATGCTTTTGAAACCATGACGGGCCGGCTGTCTATCGACCACAGCCGGTGTTCCGGCTGCCGGAGCAAGGGTTGTGTCGAGGCCTGCGCCGCTAAAATCCTCAAACTTGAGGCGGGAAAGCCTATGCTGGCCGTTTCGGAGGAAGAAGCGAGGCGAGGCAAATGCACGGAGTGCCTGGCCTGCGAGATCTTCTGCACTTTCCATGAACAGAAGGCGATGGTGATAGAGCTTCCGATTCCCGGGCTCAAGGAGTACCGGGAAAAAATCATAAAGAAAGAAAAAGCCAGAAAATCCGGAGGGGAGGGAATACCGTAATTAAAATATACTATTTCTATATAATCTATCGGAAAAGTATTATTGCGGCCACTCCTCAAGGCGGAGAAAAATGGCTATTCTAGTAGATAAGAACACGCGGGTCATCATCCAGGGCATCACTGGCCGGGAGGGGATGGTTCGGACTCAGTTGATGAAGGATTATGGGACGAACCTGGTGGCGGGTGTCACGCCCGGCCGCGGCGGCCAGGAAGTCTACGGTGTCCCCGTTTTTGATTCCGTGGCCCAGGCGTGGGAAAAAGAAGGGCCGGTCGATGTGAGCGTCATTTTCGTTCCGGCCGCCCTGGTCAAGAACGCGGCTCTTGAAGCCATCGATGCCGGCGTGAAGCTCCTCGTCATCGTTCCCGACCGCGTGCCCATCCACGACGTCCTCGAGATTGCGGCGCGAGCGAGCGAGAAGGGCGCCCGCTTTGTCGGTCCCAACACCCTTGGCCTCATCAGTCCCGGCCAGGCAGTCCTCGGGATGATCGGTGGTCGCGCTGAGCGGGCCAGAGAATGGTTCAAGCCCGGCCCCGTCGGAGTGAGCTCCCGGAGCGGCGGCATGACCTCAGCCATTTCCTACTATCTCACCCAGGCCGGCATAGGCCAGACGACGATTATCCACGTCGGTGGCGACGCCATCGTCGGCCTCTCCCTTCCCGAGGTCATGGAGCTTTTCGAGAAGGACCCGGAGACCAGGCTGGCCGTTCTTTTCGGTGAAATCGGGACGACCCAGGAGGAACGGGTGGCAGATTCCATCGAGGAGGGAAAAATTACCAAGCCGATCATCGCTTTTGTGGGCGGCAGGGCGGCCAAGTCGGGGACGCGTTTTTCCCATGCCGGGGCTATCGTCGAGGGCTCCCGCGGCTCCTACGAAACCAAAGTCAGACGGCTTCGCGAGGCCGGCGTTCACGTCGTCGAGTCCATCGCTGACATTCCAAAGACGGCCAAGCAACTCCTGGGATGAAAAGCTGCCGGCTTGGCCGAAGGAGGTGAGGAGAATGAGCGAAGAACTTCACTGGAAAACAGCCATCACCAGCGTTGAGCCGAACAAAGTGAGGCTCCGTGGCTATCCCATCGACAAGCTGATGGGAAAGATATCTTTTTCCCAGGCCATCTATCTTGTCCTCAAAGGCGAGCTTCCTTCGCCCGAGATCGGTCACCTCCTCGACGCCATTCTTGTCTCGTCTGTTGACCACGGCGCCGGGCCACCTTCAGTGCTGGCGGCCCGGACTGTTGCCTCAACCGGAGCTGAGCTCCACGCCGCCATCGCCGCCGGCGTTCTCGCCATCGCGCGCTTCCACGGCGGGGCCATCGAGGAGGGGATGAACCTTTTCCTGGCCGTGGCCAGGAGAGCTGACGAAAAGAAGATGAAAGAAGAGGAAGCGGCCAGGGAAATCCTGGCCGAGATGAAAGGGCGGGGAGAAAGGGCCTCCGGGTTTGGCCACCGGGTCCACACTCAAGACCCGAGAACAGCGAGGCTCTTTTCCCTGGCCGAGGAGTTGAATTTGGCGGGCCGGTTCGTCCGGATTGCCCGGCTTATCGAGAAAGAGCTCAAGGAGAGCATCGGCAAGCCCCTCCCCATTAACGTCGACGGAGCCATCGCGGCTCTCCTCTGCGACCTGGGTATCCCAGCGGAAATCGGCAACGCCTTTTTCATCATTTCCCGTGTGCCGGGCCTCGTTGCCCACATCCATGAGGAAAAGACCAGGATGCGGCCGATGCGCAAGATCCATCCGGCTGATTTTGAGTACGACGGACCTCCAGCGAGGGAGATATAGGCCATGGCAAATAACTCAATCTGGGAAATATTGCCGGAGCTTGAGCTCATCGAGGATTTCGAGCTTCGGGAGAAAACAGCCACCGTCTGGGTTGAAGCCATAAAGAGAGGGGGATGGAAAGCCGAGGACCTTACCCGCATTCCCTTCACGCTTCTCATTCCCCGAACGAACGTTAATCTCATCGAGCACACCCGGGCGGTCGCGCTCATGGCCCTCCGGATAGCCGAAGTCCTGGAGGAACAATACGGAGAGAAAGTTAGCCTTCACCGGGATTATCTTCTCTCGGGCGCGCTGCTCCACGATGTCGGCAAGCTCTTTGAGTACACAAGAGAAGGGGAGACGTTCATCAACAGTGCAGAAGGAAAGCTCCTCCGCCATCCCGTTTCCGGGGCGGCTTTCGCCCTCCAGCACGGACTCCCCCGCGAAGTCGTCCATATCATCGCCGCTCATTCCAAGGAGGGTGACGGCTTGCGCCGGACGGTCGAGGCGATCATCGTCAACCACGCCGACTTCATCAATTTCGATATTTTCAAGGGTTAGCGCCGGAGAAGAGATAAGAGATAAGCGAGGAGATAGTGGGCAAGACGCTTTCGGAAAAAATTCTCGGTCACAAGGCGGGAAAGCCTGTTCAGGCCGGCGAAGTCGTCACGGTCTCGCCCGATTACTGCTTGAGTCACGATAATTCGGCGGCCATCATCGGCGAGTTCCGAAAAATCGGCGTCCCTCGCGTCAGGGCGCCGGAAAAACTCATCATCATCCTGGACCACATTGTCCCGGCCGCCGACGAGAAATATGCTCAGAACCATAAGACTATCCGGGAGTTTGTCGCCGAACAGGGTATCCCGAATTTCTTCGATATTCAGCATGGCGTCTGCCATCAGGTTTTGAGCGAGGCCGGCTTCGCCCTTCCCGGCAAGCTCATCGTTGGCGCCGATTCCCATACGACCACTTACGGCGCTTTTGGTGCTTTCGCTGCAGGAATTGGCCGGACTGAAGCGGCGAGCATCTGGGCGACCGACGAAATCTGGCTTCGCGTTCCCGAGACACTCCGCATCGAATTGGCTGGAGCTTTGCCGAGAGGCGTTTATGCCAAGGACTTGATCCTCAAAATCATCGGCGACCATGGGGCCGAAAGAGCCAACTACGAAGCGGTGGAGTTTGCTGGCGCAGGGGCGCGTGGTTTGAGCGTCGCCTCACGCATGACGCTATGCAACATGGCGGCCGAGATGGGTGCCAAGAATGCCTATTTCGAGCCTGATGAGAAAACCCTCGATTGGCTTCAAGGCCGGGCCAGGGCTGATTTCGAAATCGTCAGGTCTGACCCTGACGCTCCCTATGAAGCCGTTCTCGTTTACAGCCTTTCGACGCTCGAACCGCAGGTGGCCTGTCCCCATACTGTCGATGACGTCAAGCCGGTCAGCGAGGTCGAGGGAAGAGTCATTCATCAGGCGCTCATTGGCACCTGCACCAACGGCCGGCTGGAAGACCTTGAGGTTGTCGCTTCTATCCTCAAGGGGAAAAAAATCCGCGCCGGAGTCCGAACTCTCATCCTGCCGGCTTCCCGCGAAGTTTATCTTGAGGCCTTGCGCCGGGGCTTGCTCGAAACCTTCTCCGAAGCGGGCTGTGTCATCCTCAACCCCGGCTGCGGGCCCTGCCTGGGCGCTCACCAGGGCTTGCTGGCAGCCGGCGAAGCGGTCGTCAGCACTTCCAACCGCAATTTCCGCGGCCGCATGGGGAGTCGGGATTCAGAAATTTACCTTGCTTCCCCGGCCACGGCCGCTGCTTCGAGCCTCGAAGGCAAGATCACCGACCCGAGGAAATACTTATGAGCCAGAGCAAGAAAGGGAGAGTCTGGAAGTATGGGGACAATATCAACACGGATGTTATCTTTCCCGGGCGATACACCTATAAGCTCCTTGAGCCGGCTGAGATGGCCAGCCACGCCCTTGAGGACCTCGACCCTGAGTTTGCTCGAAAAGTCCAGCCCGGAGATGTCATCGTCGCCGGGAAGAATTTCGGCTGCGGAAGCTCCCGGGAGCAGGCCGCGGCATGCTTGAAATACGCTGGCATTCAGGCCGTCGTGGCCAAGTCCTTCGCCCGGATCTATTTCCGGAACGCCATCAACCTGGGCCTGGCTGTTCTCCAGTGTCCCGAGGCGGCGGAAGCGCTCCAGAGTGGCGATGAGGTCGTCATCGATTTGGCTTCAGGAAAGATTATCTCGGGGTCACGCACCTTTGATTTCTTTCCCCTTCCGCCAGCGGTTCTCGGCATCGTCGAAGCCGGCGGCCTTATCGAGTACACCAAGAAGAGGCTGGCCGCAAAGCCATAAATACGTCTCCGAAATCCAGGTCGAGATATTGTTCTGTCGCCGGAGGATCCCCTTCTGCCGGAGCCATGGGCTTAGGAAGCCTAAACAGACGGCTGCCCTTTTCTGTAGCCACAAGACAGACGGCATCTCGAGTGGCGGTGACAATATCAGGTCTTGAGCTCCAGAGAGTAACTCCTGCCTGGCTTGCCAGAGACCGGAGGACCTCGACGGGAAGAGGGGCTCCTCCTACATACACTGATGTCCAGCCATCCTCCGGTTTCCTGGCAAAGGCTACTTTGTCCGGTCGGTCAACCCATCGTCCGAGGGGCACGGCTTCCTGTTTTTCGGCTCCTTCTACGGCAAAGCGGGGGAATATCTTCTTTTGGACTCCAAACCGAAGCGGCCAGGAGTGTCCGTTCTCATTTACCATCCCGGCTTCTCGCTCAATCATCATCGGTCCAGACTCTTCGAGGATTTCAAATTGAAACCCGGTCAGGCGTTGCATCTGGTCGAGAGAGAGTCCATCTGGAGTGACGAATCCGGGAGCATAGAACCAGACTACGGTAGCACCAGACCCCTCGAAAATGAGGCGGAGGTTCTGGGCCTCTTCAGCGTCCAGGAAAAATGGATTGACCATGAGGATCAGGCGGTAGCGAAGAGCATCCTTCCGGGTTAAATCGAAGCGATAAAGGAAATCCACCGGCGAACCGATACGGTGGATTGTTCGAGCCTGGGAGTTGAGAAACCAGTGGTTAAAGAAATCATTGAACGGAACGCCCAAACCATGCCAGGGTTCTTCGGCCTTCCAGTGGCTCGTGACAAAAAAGCTTTTGGCATCATAGACAGCGAGGACTTGGGCTACTGAGCTGAGGTTGAGCTCAAGTCGCCTTCGACCGAGGTCAGAAAATCGCCTTATTTCCTTGATGATGGGGGGCGCGTCATACCAACCCCTTTTGGCTTTATAAGGGGGGTCAAGGTGCCCGAAGTCGAAAAGCCACCCGCCGCTCCCCGACGCAAACATTCGGCCAAGGTCCCGGCGGAGAATACGAAGCGTTCCCTCGAGGCTGTCGTGTCCCGATCCGCCTTCATGAACTCGGAGAGGCTCAAGATATGTCGAGGGGTCGATTTCGACGATGAAGAGCTTGCCGTGGCGGCTGAGCGACTCGGTGAGTACGCGGTAGCCACCGTCGCCACCGACGCCGCGAGCCCGACCCAACCAGTTGCCGGCATCATCAACAACATCGCTCTCCCAGCGCTCACGGCCTTCGATATTGGTATGCTGGTAGCAATACGGAGAGACGATGAAATCAAGGTCTGGACAAGCGAGGACTTTTTCGGGAGCCAGGTGACCGGCTTCCTGGATCATAACGTTTTCCAAGAGATAGGCGGTGAATGCTCCACAGAGGACCCTCCCATCTGTTTCTTCTTTGACCAGTGAGGCGAGGTGAAGAAGTGCGTCGGTCATGACTTCGTGGAAGAGACGGTAAAAAGAGATGACATCCTTTTCTTTTAACGGATCCCGAAGAAGACCATAGGTCGTTTCCATCCGAGCTTTCGGCGGGGGAATCGAGCCACAAGCCGCTTTCATGGGCGAGCTATAATCGGGAAGATAGTTCGGGCCGATAACGTGCCATTCTCCGTTGAGACCGCTGGCGAGCTGATAACCGATCATCCGGGACGCCAGCGGTGAGTCCTCCATATGCCGGAGAAAGGCGCGGAGGAAATGGCCGGCATCGGCTCTCCAAACTGGCGAGGCCCAAGAGGCGTGACAGAGATCAGTGATCTGGCTCCAGTTCATACCGCCCTCCAGAAACCGCCCATCGATTCGGTAGAGCTCAGGGTCGAAAGAAAGGCCATACTGAACGAGCTCATCTGGGTGGCTGTTCTTCCACCAGGGCGGAGCGTAGAGATGGAGACGCGGGAGAAAAAGAGCTTGCGGATGGAGAGAGATAAGCTTGGAGAAATACGCATCGAGCAAGCCCCACTCATAATGTCCCGGGCCCAGCCACACGTTGTCGAACCCGATGAGGGGAGCCAAAAGCCGAATTCTCGCCCGCCGATAAGCCGGCACGGTTTCCAGAAGCCGGATGCTGAGAGCCATGAGAGGATAGACTTCGCGACCGTTGACGAACAGGCGCGGCTTCCCGCGCTCGACCCTGACCTCTGCCGTGGCCTTGGGGAGGGAAAGTTTGCGCCCAAGAGTCATAGCGGGGGCTTCCTGTTTTATTGTTGCCAGGATAGGCGATGGGGCTCGTCAGCCAGGGTGAATGTCAGGAGATAGGCCAGCTTGACTACGGCGGCCATCTTGTCAGCGTTAACCCTGTCCACGGTATCGAGCGGCGTATGAGCGAAGGGGTTGCCGCCGGCAAAAAAGAAGACAGACGGGATCTTGTGGAGGGCAAAGAAGTAATGGTCGCTGTTGCCGAGCATGGGAAAAGAAAGAAGAGGGACGACCTCGAGCCCGACATAGTCCCTGTTGATCTGGACGATTTTCGAAGCGAAATCGGGCGATGGGGAGGAGACATACGCCCGCAGCAGCTTCTGGGGTTCGTTCGGAATCCTGGCCATTTCTTCTTGGGGAAGGTGGAACATCTTGGCCTCTTCTTGGACATGCTCGAGCGGACAGTCGTGACTGATCATGTCGAGGTTGATGTAGGCAACGATATTTTCTATCGGAATAGGGGGAAAGTTGAGAAAATAGCGACTTCCCACGAGCCCCTTTTCCTCGCCCGTCCAGTGAGCGAAGACGACTGACCTTCTTGGTTTCTCGGGGTTGAGCGCCAGAGCCTTGGCAACCTGGAGGACGGCCACGGAGCCGGAGCCATTGTCGTCGGCTCCATTGAAGACGTAGCCGTCCTTGGTCATTCCCACATGGTCGAGATGAGCACCGATGACCACATATTCCTTGCCGAGTTCGGGGGTAGAACCCTCGACCCACCCGAGCAGATTGCCACATGCGGAAACGGTGTGTTCCATGTCGACTTGGATTCGGATTTCGAGTCCCGGGAGGGCAAAGGAATTGGGCTTGAGGTCGTTGTCTATCTTGCTCACCGTTTCGGCAAAGTTCCTGGAAATAGCCTGGAAAGCTCTCTCGGCAATCCGGGTCGAAACCCAGAATGTCGGGACCATCGGGTCAGCGGTGGAGAGAGGAGGGGAGAAGACGCGGTTGCTCGATGAAGCGATACGAGCATCCTGTTTATAGCCATGGGGACTTACCAAGCGGTCGAAGGAATCGTCGGCGACGAGGAGAGCGGCCGCCCCCTTTTTTGCCAGAAGCCGGGCGCAGTTCTCCGCTGGCGTCCGTCTGCCTTCGAAGCGGGACCAGTGTTGGGGGCTGTTGAAGGGGGAATCGGGACGCTTCCCGCCCGGCTTTCCAGCGGCGACAAGGACAACCTTGTTGCGCACATCGACCGAGGCAAAATCGTCATATCCCAGGTCGGGAGCGGAGACGCCGTGGCCACAAAAAACAACGGGACCGGCGATCGTGCCAGCGAAGTCCACACCCATGACAAAATTGAAATCCCGGTCAGCGGAAAATCGCTGCGTGGCTGTCGAGGAGACGATTTCAAGGGATGTCCCCTGGCCGTAGGTCTTGATGACCATCGGCACCCGCTGTTCATAGGAGTGTTTGACGTCGCTTCCATCGCCGAGAGGAAGAATGCCCCAAGTTTGATAAAGGCTCTGGATGTAGCGTCGGGCGATGGTCAGCCCTTTGCTCGGCGTGTCGCGACCTTCGAGCTCATCGCTGGCTAGAAACTCCAGGAATGCTCTCGAATCGGAGGCAAGGATGCTCGTGAAACCGGGTCTCATCCTCGCCGGCACGTTTTCGCCTCGCTCCTCGAGGAAGGCGCAGGCGAGGCCAACGCCGAGAGCGAAGAAAATGATGACTGAGCCAAGAGCTTGGAAAGGAGTTTTTCTTCTTTTGGACATCAGCTTTTCCTCATAGAAGATTTTGGGACCCTGAAATCCGGGTCAAGATTTGTTGCCTCGAAAAAGGTGTTTGAAAATCTGTGGCCAAGAGCGCCGCATCGGGCATGAAAGAATACATGGATGAATAATATGTCCGGAAGAGATGGCCTTGTCAACATGATGAATGGCCCCGAAATTGCCGATCAAAGCACCCGACGGGTCCTGTCGCGGTTCACCCCCGGCCAGGCTCGGGGTTGGGATTGCGAAGCCAGCTCGTTTCCCCAGCGAGGAAACTCGCTCCGACTCAGCCTTCGCTCTTCTCTCGCCTGGCTCGAGAAACCATGCCCGCTCAGGCTTCGACGGGCTTTCTCACCCAAACTCCTCGCCTGTTCCC
>CAYUKK010000125.1:0-20746 GCA_964445305.1 uncultured Eubacteriales bacterium | reverse complement strand
GGGATTGCGAAGCCCGCTCGTTTCCCCAGCGAGGAAACTCGCTCCGACTCAGCCTTCGCTCTTCTCTCGCTTCGCTCGAGAAACCATGCCCGCTCAGGCTTCGACGGGCTTTCTCACCCCAACCCCTCGCCTCTTTCCCATAGCATCAAACGATCGGGTCGGCGGGGGTCCCCTTTGGCTGCGCTTTGAGGAGCAACTCGTTATCTTGGCGCCAATAATTTTCGTCGATCACCACTCGGTCATGCCATTGATGGGCCGAGATGAGCCTCGTTTTGACTTGTCGCTTGAGCTGTGCTATCAATGGAACTCAAAGAATGGGGAGAAAAGATGAATAGACCGCTCGCCGCCCTCGAGGGGATGACCTATCCCGGACGGCTCATCTTGATCGGGCTTGACCATTCTGGCGAAAAAGTCGTCGCCGCTTACGCTATTACGGGTCGCTCTCCCTCCAGTCAGGCCCGAAGACTCCGGCTCGAAGGGCAGAGCATCTGGACTGAACCAACCGAGAGAGAAATCCTCCGCCAGGGAAGGGAAGAACTCCTTATCTACAGGGCTATTGTGATCGGGGAGGCTCTCGTCGTGGCCAATGGGAGGCACATCGAGGATATCGTCAAGGTCATCGGCCGAGCCAAGGAACCCGAGGGAATTCTCCAGCAGGGGCTCAAGGGCTGGACTTTTGAACCGGACGCGCCTCATTTTACGCCACGAATCAGCGGTTGTGTACTTGCCGCCGGGAGCGCATGCCTGAGCCTTCTCAGGAAGAGGAAGGACGGAAAAGAGGAAAGGTCCTTCTTCTCCTGGATTCTCGAGCCCGGGTGGGGGAAAATGATTGCCACTTATCGTGGCCAGGAGAGAAATCCCCTTCCCGCCTTCGACGGCGATCCTTTGGACCTTCCCATTGCCGCCGAGGACGCTCCTTCATTGGCCGAAGATATGTTTGATTCGCTCGCCCCCATCCCCCCCGCGCCAGACTATCGGGTGGCCGTTGCCTGCGTCTACGCTTCGATTGGCCATTTCCACGATTTTGAGGCCCATATCATCAACAAAGGAGAGAGGTGAAAGCATGCCCGCCGAAAAAATAGATAAAGCAAGCCGCTCCCAGTATTCGAGGAAAGTCGAGGAGAGCTTCCCCGACGTCATCCATTTTGCCGATAGCGAATTCGACAAGCGAATGTCCATGCGCTACGGTGAAAATCCTGGCTATCCGGCTGCTTTTTATATCGAACGAGGGGCCAAGGGTCCAAACATGGCCACGCTGAGCGTGATTCAAGAAGGGACTAAAGGCCTAAGCTATATCAACATGGGTGACATGGATTTGGGACAGAGGCTCGTCCGCAAGTTAGCCGAAATAAGACCGGGTCAAGTTGCCTGCGCCTTGATCAAACACGAAATGCCCTCAGGAGTCGCCGTTGCTTCTACCATCGAGGAAGCCTTCGAGAAAGCGTGGGGGAGCGACCCGCTTTCCAATTTCGGGAGCGTGGATGTGTTCAGCGGTTGCGTGACCGAATCCCTGGCCAAGCTCCTTGTCGAGAGCCAGAGGAATATCGAAGTGGTCTACGCGCCCGATTACGCACCCGAATCCCTCCCGATTTTAGCCTCCAGAAAGACTCTTCGTGTCGTTCGCATGGGCGGCGCTGCGGACGAGCCAGCTTCTGATAATGGCTTAGAATTCAAGCGCCTGGCCGGCGGTCTCCTCGTCCAGAAAAGGTTTGAATCGAGGATAAAGTCGCCGCAGGATGTGGACGTTGTCTCCAAGCGTCAGCCGACCGGTGATGAAGTCGAGGCGGCCATCTTCAATTGGGTGGTGGCCTGCTTCACCCGGTCCAACGCCGTTGTCATCGGCCAGAAGGATAAAGTCCACGGCATCGGCTCAGGCCAGCGCAGCCGGATAGACGCAGCCGAATGCGCCATCCGCTTCTCCCGGCGCGGATACGGGCCAGAGGGCTGTGTCATGGCTTCGGACGCCTTCATGCCTTTCCCCGATGTAGTCGAATTAGCAGCCAAGAACGGCATTACAGCTATCATTTATCCTCTTGGCTCCATTCGAGACCAGGAGGTCATCGACCGCGCTGACGCTCTCGGTCTGGCCATGGTCGTCACCCGACGGCCGGGCGAAACCGACTGTGAGCGAAGCTTCCTCCATCGTTGAAGCTCTTGAGCCTGACGCTTAGTCGGGTGAAGGGGAGAGGAAGTGACAAATGCTCACTGGGTACAGTACAAGGATTTGATTTCCTGGCCAATCTCCGTTAGAATAGCCTGGAAAGAGAAAGGTGATGAAAGAACAAGATGAAAAAATAGCTTGCCATGTCTGCAAAAAGATAATCCCCAAGGCCGCTGCCCTCCATGCGGAAGGTCAAGATTATGTTCTCCATTTTTGCGACGTCAGCTGCTTGGATTACTGGAAAAACAAGGACGAGAAAGAGAACAAGCAAACTTGACGCCCCCATAACCTTCGAGCCCCGAAAGACAAGAGAATGACCTATCTCACAGCCCTTCGTGCTTACACCGCCAAGCGGATCGAAGAAATCCAGCAGGCGGATATCATCGTCGGCATTCCTTGCTATAACAACGAAAAAACTATTGCCCACGTCATCCAGATGGTCACGCACGGATTAGACAAATACTATCGTGACCTGAAAAGTCTCATTTTTGTGGCCGACGGCGGCTCAACCGACGACACCCGGGAGGTGGCCAAAGAATTCCAAATTAAGCCATGGCAGGAGAAGCTCGTCTCCATCTACAGAGGCCCGGCTGGCAAGGGGTCAGCCCTCCGCTCTGTCTTTGAGGCGGCCCAGCGTCTTAAGGTCAGAGCCTGCGCCGTGGTCGATTCCGATTTGCGCAGCATCACCTCAGACTGGATCAAAGCCCTTCTCGACCCGGTTTTGACTAAAGGATACCAATTCGTCGCCCCGGTTTACCGTCGTCATAAATACGATGCCACCATTACGAACAATATCGTCTACAACTTCATCCGTGCACTCTACGGCAAGAGAATCCGCCAGCCCATCGGCGGTGACTTTGCCCTATCCCGGGAAGTGGCAAAGCATTATAGCGACCAGGAAGTCTGGGACACGGACGTGGCCCGCTACGGGATCGACATCTGGATGACGACGACGGCCATTACCCAGGGATTTCGAATCTGCCAGTCCAACCTGGGCGTTAAGATCCACGACGCCAAGGACCCCGGCCAGCACCTTGGCCCCATGTTCCGTCAGGTCGTGTGGACACTTTTCGCCCTCATGGAAACGTTCGAATCCTACTGGAAAAAAACAAGAGGGAGTGAGCCCGTCGAGACGTTCGGGATGGCTAACGATATGGAACCGGAAGCAGTCGCTGTCGACTTGGAAGAGCTCATCCAAAAATTCAAAATCGGCTACCAGCATTTTGGTTCTCTGTGGAAGGAAATATTGAGCGAGGATTGTTTCCATAAGGTGGAAGAGGCAGCCCGGCTTTCAAGTCAGGAATTTTTCCTCCCGCCCGAGAGTTGGGTCCGCATTCTCTATGAGCTGGCCGCCACCTTCCATGCCTGGAGCAAGAACCGCTATAAGCTCATCGAGCTGGCCACGCCCCTTTATTATGCCCGCGTCGCGTCTTTTATCCGGCAGACATGGGAAATGACATCGGCGGAAGCAGAGGCGGTGGTTGAACAACAAGCCCAGCTTTTCGAGGACAAGAAGGACTATCTCGTGGACGTATGGGAAAGCAGGTCCTGTCCTAAGCCTGAAGCCTGAAAGGAAGGCAGAATTCTCATGTATTTCGCCATTCTATGGCATCATCACCAGCCTATCTACCGGGACCCAGAGAGCGGCCGCTATCTTCTACCCTATGTCAATTATCACCTGACCAAGAACTATTACCCAATGGCTCTCTTAGCAGAAGAATGCGCCTTTCCCTGTATTTTCAACCTGGTGCCCTGCCTCATTAAGCAGATTATCGAGTCCAGCCAAGGCAAAGCTCGTGATTCCCTCCAAGAAGCTCTGGAAAAAGACCCAGGCCGGCTGACGAGAGAGGAAGCCGCCTTTCTGACGAGATTTCTTCCCCGAGGACAGAAAGAAGAGGACAGAGCGAAACTTCAGGTTAGCGTGCTTCAGCACCTCTTTTCCCCGGCCACCCCGGTGCCAGCTGATAAGGAATCTCTACTCAGGCTGCAAAAAAGCATTTCCAGAGAGGTTCTTCCTCTCTATAAGCGACTCTGGCTTGAGCGCAGAGTGGAACTGACAACCTCCGCTTACTATCACCCTCTTCTTCCTCTTCTTTTTGACCTTGCGGTGGGCGGAGAGCCGATAATGCCCGCCTTCCCTTTTCGTTACCCTGAAGACGCCCGAACGCAGATAGAGAAGGGCCGGGAGTACTTCCGGCAGGTCTTTGGTCAATGTCCCGTCGGTTTCTGGCCTTCCGAAGGAGGCATCAGCCAGGAAGTGGCGGAGGCCGTAGCCAAGTCCGGATTCTCTTATGCCGTGACCGATGAGAACATCCTTTGGAAAAGCTTGGGCAAGAATCCCACCCCCCTCGCTCTCTCGAAGCCTTACGCCTGTCAAAATCTGGCCATCTTTTTCCGCGACAGGGAGCTCTCCGACCTCATCAGCTTTGAATACCAGCGATGGGACGAGAAAGATGCCATCCGTCACTTCCTCGGCAAGCTTGAGGACAGGATGCGGACGAGGCCAGAGGAGGGGATCTGTGTCATTGCCCTCGATGGAGAAAACCCATGGGCCGGGTATAAGGATAACGGTGTCCCCTTTCTTCGCGAATTCTACAGCCAGCTCCAAAAAAAAGAGGGTCTGAAGCCGATTCTTCTTCGGGATTACCTCTCCCTGGCCCCACCCCAAGAAGAAATCAGGCTTGTCCCGGGAACCTGGCTGGGGAATTTCTCCCGATGGGTTGGCCATCCGGCCAAGAACGCGGCGTGGGAAAAGCTCGCCCTCGTCCGACAGAGATGCGGGCCAAGGGAAGAAATATTCGTCGCCGAAGGTTCTGACTGGTTCTGGTGGTTCGGCGAGGGTGCGGAAGCGGAATTCCATCGACTGTTCGAAGCTTACCTGAAATGCGCTTGCCGACCGGATAAAAAGGAAAGGACGCATGTCTGAATTCATCTTTCTCTTCGGCGTCCACAATCACCAGCCGGTCGGGAATTTCTCCTCCGTCTTCAAGCATGCCTTCGACGACTGCTACCGACCTTTTCTCATTGAGATGAAGTCCCATCCCGAGTTCAAGTTCAGCCTCCATTTTTCGGGCCCACTCTGGGAATACATGGAAACCCATGAAAAAGGCTGCTGGGAGATGGTTGGAGAAATGGTCGATCGCCATCAGGTCGAGCTCCTTGGGGGAGGCTTTTATGAGCCCATTCTTTCCGTCATCCCGGAAGGGGACAGGAAAGGCCAGCTCCGACTCATGCGTCAGTTCCTCGAAGAAAAATTCCATTACCATCCCCGGGGCGCATGGCTTGCCGAAAGAGTTTGGGAGCCCCAGCTGGCCAAGACGTTAGGCCAGGCCGGCATCGAATACACGTTGCTCGACGAAGAACACTTTCGCTATGCGGGCATCGAGAATATCCACAGCCCTTATATTACGGAGGAAGAGGGCTTTCCCCTCGTTCTTTTCCCCATCGACAAGAAGCTCCGCTATTTGATTCCCTTCCGCGACTTGGAAGAAATCGACGGCTATCTGAAAAGCATTGAGGCGAGGGGAGGGGTGGCCATTCTCGGCGACGACGGAGAAAAATTCGGTCTCTGGCCGGGCACCCGAAAGTGGGTTTATGAGGATGGATGGCTGAAAGCATTTCTTCGCTTCGTTGAGAACAAGGGGATCCGAACGATGACATACTCGGAATTCCTCGATACGCGACCCGCCTTCGAACTGGTCTACATCCCGCCCGCTTCTTATGAAGAAATGATGGAATGGGTCCTCCCGGCCGGCCCTCAGCGCCGCCTCAGAGAACTCAAACTCAGCATTCCTGACGAAGCACGGCGGCTGTTACGGGGAGGTTTCTTCCGGGAATTCTTCACCAAATATTCGGAAAGCAATCACCTCCACAAGAGAATGCTCTATGTCTCTCGTTTCATCGCTGACCGATGCCCTTATGATGTCGACGCCGCCGGCGAGCTCTATCGAAGCCAGTGCAACGACGCTTACTGGCACGGTGTTTTTGGCGGCCTTTACCTGCCCCATCTCCGGGAAGCTGTTTATTTTCATCTTCTTGAAGCTGAAAAAAAATGCGGCTTTCCCGAAGG
Source organism: uncultured Eubacteriales bacterium (assembly GCA_964445305.1). Classification (GTDB taxonomy): domain Bacteria; phylum Acidobacteriota; class Aminicenantia; order Aminicenantales; family UBA8522; genus CAYUKK01. Next base: position 14,516 of record CAYUKK010000125.1, on the reverse strand, counting down.
ATGGGAGACAAGAGATTACGACTTCGACGGCCAGGAAGAGCTTTTCTATCGGGATACTCAGCTTGGATTGCTCATCAAGCCTTCCTTCGGCGGTAGCCTCGTCGAGCTCGACCTGAGGTTTTCTTCTCGGAACCTGTCCAACGTCCTATCGCGGCGGGAGGAATTTTACCATTGCCAGGAGCAAGGAGAGGCAGGCCAAGGAAGGAGCATCCATGAAATAGCTAAGAAGCTTCCGCCGGGGGCCGATGCTCTTCTCCGTTACGACTGGCATCCCCGCTTCTCTCTCCTCGACCATTTTCTTCATCCCCAAACGAAGCTGGAAGACTTCCGGCGCAGCGATTACGGCGAACAGGGTGATTTTGTTAACCGGGGCTATCAGTTTTCCCTCAGCCATGGTCAATTGCGCCTGGCGCGGCGGGGATACGTATGGCAAGAAGAGGCAAGGCTGCCCGTCCTCGTCCAGAAAACCATCGTTCCCAACAATGGAGTTGTCCGCATCAATTATCAGGTTGAAAACCTCGCTGAGACTGAGCTTCGCCTGTTTTTTGGGTCTGAATGGAACTTCTACCTACTTCCCGGGGAATGGGAAGAAAAAGCCGACCGGATTCTCCTGCTGGGAGGAAAGGTGGAGCTCGATTTCTCGCCCCCGCCCGAAATCTGGCATTTTCCTCTCGAAACCCTCTCCCAATCCGAGGCTGGCTATGATATAATCCACCAAGGCATGTGCTTCCTTCCCTACTGGAGGGCATCCCTTCCTCCGTCAGAGAAGTTCTCGGTGACGATAACCTTGAGAATCGAGCATGAGCGGTAAGTTCTTTGCGCTGGTCCTGCACAGCCATATCCCCTATGTTCTTTCGCATGGGGATTGGCCGCACGGCATGGACTGGCTCTATGAGGCAACGGCCGAAAGCTATCTGCCTCTGCTTGAAGTTCTCTGCCGTCTCAGAGCAGAAGGGATTTCTCCAAACATCAACATTTCTTTCACGCCTGTGCTAATGGAGCAATTGAAAGACGCAAGTTTTGCCGCGGGTTTCCGGAAATACCTTCAGATGAAAATCGATGTCGCTGGCCAGGATAGAAGGTATTTTGAAAAGACGGGCAACAGAACTCTCCTCGAGCTGACCAACTACTGGGAGGCCTGGTATCAAAAAATCTACGAGGCTTTCACGACGACCTGGCAGGAAGACATTCTGGCTGGCTATGGAGGCCTCCAGGAAGAGGGCCAAATCGAAATCATGACTTCGGCTGCAACCCACGCTTATTTGCCGCTCCTCTCCGCCGACGAAAGCGTCCGCTCCCAAGTGCGCCAGGGAAAGCTTGTCTACCAAGAGCATTTCGGTCGAGAACCGGCGGGTTTCTGGCTTCCCGAGTGCGGCTACCGGCCGCGCTATATGTGGAATCGGCCTCTGGGAACGGGCTCGCCAGTTTCGAGGCCTGGGCTTGACGAAATCCTGGACGAGGAGGGTCTGGCCTATTTCTTCGTCGATACCCATCTCCTCCGTGGCGGCGAGGTGAAAGGCGTTTATCTCGACCGCTTTCCAGCCCTCAAGCTCCTCTGGGAAAAATTCAGGAGCGCTTACGAAGCATCGAGGCGACACTCGGCTTCACCCTACCTTCCCTATCTTGCCGAGCCCTCCCGTCTTCCCTTCTTTGTCCGTGATGAAAGCTCCGGCAGCCAGGTCTGGAGTGGAAAGACGGGTTATCCCGGCGATGGCTGGTACCTGGAATTCCACAAGAAGCATTTTCCAGGCGGCATGCGCTACTGGCGAGTCACGTCCAGCCAAGCTGACCTCGGGGACAAGCAGCCCTACGTGCCGAACAAAACTCGAGAAAGGCTGGAGGAAAACGCTCAACATTTTGTCGATTCCGTCGTCGCCACACTCAAGGACCGGGAAGAGGGCGTCATCGCTGCCCTCTACGACACCGAGCTCTTTGGCCATTGGTGGTTTGAGGGACCCGAATGGCTTTACCTGGTCATCAAGAAGCTGGAAAAAACCGAGGTGAAACCCCATCTCGCCAGGAAGTGCGTCGAAGATCTCCATCCCCATGTCGTCATTTCCCTGCCTGAAGGGTCATGGGGAACGGGCGGATTCCACTGGATATGGCTGAATGAGGAAACATCCTGGATCTGGGAAAAAATATACTGGGTCGAGGATGAGGCAAAGAAGCTGAGCCCGGTCCTGGCCAAAGAGAAGCCGCGATTGTACAAGCAATTCAGGCGGGAAAAATTTCTCCTCGAAAGTTCAGATTGGCCTTTCCTCATTTCCACCTGGACAGCCCGCGATTATGCTGAGAACAGGGCGGCCAAGCACTTTGAGAGAGCCAGAGCCCTCTTAAGTTGGCTAAAAAGGGAAGCGCCTCTGACGACAGAAGAGGAAAGGGAGCTTCGTACGTGGGAGGAGGAGGATAAGGTTTTTTCGAGGGTCGTAACCGACGATGGTGAGTTTGCTTGATAAAACTCTGGTCATGGTCCTTTGCGGGGGAAAAGGGGAGAGGCTTTATCCCTTGACCAAGGACAGAGCAAAGCCATCCGTGCCCTTCTTGGGTAGCTACCGGATCATCGATTTCAGCCTTTCCAACTCCCTGAACTCCGGACTGCGGAAAATCGCCTTGCTGACCCAGTACAAATCCCTCTCTTTAGAAAGGCACATCCTCTATGGATGGAATATCTTCCATGCTGAGAGCGGTGGCTACATCATTTCACTTCCCGCCCAGGGCAGAGTTAGCGAACACTGGTATGAGGGCACGGCCGATGCCGTTTTCCAGAATATCTACACCATTCAGCAAGAAAAACCAGAAGCCATCCTTGTCCTTTCCGGCGACCATGTTTATCGGGCCGATTATCGGAAAATGGTCCGTTTTTACCTGGACAAAGAGGCCGACGCCGTCATCCTGGCCAAAGTCGTTCCCAGGGCCCAGGCCAGCCGTTTTGGCGTCATGGCGGTGGACAGAGACCGGCGAATCGTCAACTTTCTGGAAAAACCGGCCCAACCTCCGCCGTTGCCCTGGGACAAGAAATCTTCCCTTGTTTCGATGGGTGTCTATCTTTTCCGAACGCCCGTTCTTATCCAAGCCCTTATCCAGGATGCCAAAGACAGCACGAGCCGCCATGACTTCGGCCAAGATGTCATGCCCCGGCTTATCCATAAAGCCCGAGTCTTCGCCTATCTTTTTGAGGATTACTGGGAGGATATCGGGACGATCGACGCCTACTGGAAGGCCAACATGGATTTCCTCTCTCCCTCACCACCTTTTTCTCTTGACGAATCAACCTGGCCTATCCGCACCTACAAGCCTCAATACGGTCCAACCTTCGTGCACCACGGAAATATCCAGAGGTCTATCGTCGGCTCGGGCTGCCGCATCAGTGGGGGTCTGGTCCGGAATTCGATTATCTCGCCGGGCGTCACTATCGCTCCTGGCGCCCGCATCCTGGATTCCATCCTCTTCGAAGGAGTCCAGGTGGGAAAGGGTGCGAAGCTCCGCCGCGTTATCGTCGATAAGTTCTCCTGCATTCCCGACCGTTTCCAAATCGGCCTGGCTTTAGACGAAGATCGAAAACACTTCATGGTCAGTGAGGGCCGAGTTCGTGTTGTCCCCAAAAACTGGAGGCTGGAATGATCGAAAGATACCACCCTTTTCTCCACCAATTCCCGCCCGGCGCCTCCAAAGAGCTCCAAATTTTTTCCATCCTGGCCCAGAGCTTTTTCCAGCCTTTTTCGCTCATGGATAATCTTCTCGTTATCCTGACTGCGCTTACAGCTGGCTCAGGCCTGGGGTTCAACCGGGCCATGCTCTTGCTGGCCGACGGCGATGTGCTGAAGGGCGAATTTTGGCTGGGCCCGGCCTCTCCCGAAGAAGCTTCGTCCATCTGGGAAGTTCTTTCGACGCCCGGCATCGGATACACAGAGATCATCGAGCACAACCGGAACCTGGTGGCGAGCGAAGCGAACCCCCTCGTCCAGCAGGTGAAAAAAATCTCCTTTCCTCTTTTTGAGGAAAACCCGACCATTCCCGCTCTGGCGGCTTCTTCGCGAGAAATCATCGTCGTCCGCGACGCCTTCCGCGAACCGCTGGTCGACCGCCAATTCCTCGACATCCTCAAGGCAGACGAGTTCCTCTGCATCCCCCTCCTCTCCCAGGACGAAATCTTCGGCGAGATTATTCTCGACAACGCCATTACCCGTCTTCCCATCCAGAGCCGGGATATCGAACTGGCCAGCATCTGTGGATTGGCGGCCGGAAATTATATCTACGTGACCAAGCTGCAAAAAAGGGTCATCGAGATGAAAAAGCAAGCTGCTTTGGGCGAGATGGCCATGTTCGTCACTCATCAACTTCGCACTCCTCTCGTGACCATTGGCGGGTTTATCGACCAGCTGCTCGACCCTAAGACGAACGCGGCCAAAAAGAAGCGGAATCTCCGGATCATCCGGAGCGAAATTGCTCGCCTCGAGCGGATCATGCTCCGCCTCACTCGCTTTTTCCGCATCGATATCAAGGAAAAAGTGCCCGTCAACATCCAGGAAGTCTTCAAGCTCATCACGGAGAGCCTCAAATACCGACTCGCCGGCCGGAGGATTGTCCTGAAGACAGAGGTCCAACCCGGGCTAACCAGCATCCTGGCCGAGCCCGTGCATCTCGCTGAAGCCTTGAGGAATGTGGTCGAGAATGCTCTCGATGCTCTCGCCGACGGGGGGCATGTTTTCCTCCGCGCTTACCGAGAAAATAAGGACTGGGCGGTCATCTCCGTGGAGGATAACGGCCGCGGCATTCCGGAATCGATCAAGGGGAAAATTTTTGATACGTTTGTCTCGACAAAGGAGAAAGGGATCGGGTTAGGTCTGGCTTATGTCAAGAGGTTCATGGAAGCTTGCCAGGGGAAAATCGTCGTCGACAGCCAAGAAGGGAAGGGGACAACTTTTAAATTGTACTTTAGGTCGGGAGGTGGGGAATGAAAAAGAAGAAAAGGCTCCTTGTCGTCGAAGACGAAAAAAATCTCTGCTTGCTCTACCGGGAAGAGTTGACCAAGGAGGGCTATAAGGTTACCGCTGTCTCCGACGCTGAAACGGCTCTCAGTCTCATCAAGAAGCAGCCCTTTGACCTGATCATCACGGATATCCGGATGCCAGTCAAGAACGGCATCGAGCTCATCACCCAGATCATGGCTCTCCGTAAAGATATCCCCATCATCATCAACACCGCTTACCAGAGCTACAAGCACGACTTCATGACCTGGGCCGCGGATGCCTACATCGTCAAATCGGCTTCGCTGGACGAACTCAAGTCCAAGGTCAGGGAGCTTATCGGGTGAAGCAATGTCCGAGTTAAGAAAGGATATCATCAGTGGCCGCTGGGTCATCATCGCCGCCGAAAGAAGCAAGAGACCGGATGATTTCCGGCCATCACCGGCCGAAGAAAAGAAAAGAGAACCGGCGAGCTTCTGTCCTTTCTGTGCTGGTAATGAATCGAAGACACCGCGCGAGGTCTACGCTCTTCGAAAGAAGGGGGCCCGTCCGGACAGGCCGGGTTGGCTTGTCCGCGTTGTCCCCAACAAGTTCCCGGCCTTGACCCGTGGGCTTCCTCCTGTGCCCCACGAGGATGGCATTTTCCGCTGGATGAACGGCGTCGGAGTCCATGAGGTTGTCATCGAAACCCCCGACCATGACCGCGAGCTCCCTGATTTACCCGTTTATCACATCCAGCACGTGCTTGAAGCTTACAAGCTCCGCATCATCAGCATCGAGGAAGAATTTCAATACAAGTATGTCCACGTCTTCAAGAACAAGGGACGTGAAGCCGGTGCGTCCCTCAGCCATCCCCATTCTCAGATTGTGGCCACTCCCATCATCCCGAAAAAGGTCAACGAGGAACTCTACGGGTGCGAAAGACTCCACCGCCAGCATGGCGAATGCATCGTTTGCCGGATCATCCGGGAGGAGACGAAGTTGGGCGATCGCCTCGTCCTGGGCAACGACCATTTTTGCGTGGTCACTCCCTTTGCTCCCCGTTTTCCCTTTGAAATGCGGGTCTATCCCCTCCGGCACTCGCCCTGGTATACGCGTATGAGCAAGACGGAGTCCCTTGGTCTGGCCAAGATCCTCAAGGCTACTCTGGGTAAACTCAAGAACATCCTTTCTGACCCGCCTTACAATTTTTATATCCATCAAGGCCCCAACCCTAACCTGGTTCACGAGGCCTGGGCCAACCTGGAAAAAAGCTTCCACTGGCACATCGAAATCATTCCCATCCTTACCCGTGTGGCTGGTTTTGAATGGGGGACGGGTTTCTATATTAACCCGGTGCCACCCGAGACGGCGGCAAGCTTCCTTCGTCCTTCGCCATAGTTCGGTTTTCCCTCACTCCTGGCCTACAAGGAAGCCCTGTTCCTTATTTTGGCATTCAGAATCCGAGGCCGGACAAGAATTTCAGGAAGCGAGGATTTTTTCATAAAGACAGAGATACTGAGAGGCTGATTTTCCCCAGGAGAAGTCGCAGGCCATCGCATTCACCATGAGCACTCGCCATTTTTCTTTGTCTTCGTAGGTCGCCACAGCCCGCCGGACAGCCTCGACGAGAGCGCTCGCCTTATATTCGCGGAATTTGAAGCCATTGCCGGCAAGCTTTTGAGGGTCAAATTCTTCAATCGTGTCCTCCAGGCCGCCCGTAGCCCGGACGACGGGGATTGTCCCGTAGCGCAGGCTGTACATCTGGGTTAAGCCACATGGTTCATAGCGAGAAGGAATAAGCAAAATATCGCTGCCGGCATAAATCTTATGGGCTAAGGCATCGTCAAAAGCAATCTTGAGTCCTAAACGACCCGGATATTTCTCGTGGAGAGAAAGAAGAATATTCTCATAAACTGCATCGCCCGTCCCGAGGATAATGAGACAGGCTCCCGTGCTCAGAATTTCCTCGACAGCCAGGCAAAGGATGTCAAAACCCTTCTGACTCGCCAAGCGTGAAACCATACCGATCAGGGGTTTCGTCTCCGCATCTAAGGGCAAGGAAAAGGAAGCGAGCACATCGCGTTTGCAGTCCGATTTGCCACCCAGGTCATGAGCATCGTAGGGGCGGGCCAAGAATTTATCCGTTGCCGGATTCCAATCCGTATAATCGACGCCGTTTAAAATCCCGTAGAGCTCCTGTCGGCGCTTCCTCAGCAAACCGTCCAGACCATGGCCGAATTCGGGTGTCTGAATCTCCTGGCTGTATCGAGGGCTGACCGTGTTGACCGCCGTGGAGTAAAGGACCCCCGCCTTGAGGAAATTTACCCGACCATAGAATTCGAGGTCCTCCATATTGAAAAGATAGTCGGGAAGGCCGATTCGCTCGAGGACTCCACGATCAAAAATACCCTGGTAGGCCAGGTTGTGGATGGTGAAGAGGGAGCGAATGGAAGAATAAAACTGGTCCTCTTGGTAAGCAAACCGAAGATAGGCCAAGGCCATAGCCGATTGCCAGTCATGGCAATGGAGGATGTCGGGTCGGAAGTCCATCTTCTTGAGAGCCTGGAGCGAGGCCCGGCAGAAGAAAGCAAAACGCTCGCCGTTGTCCGGGTAATCCCCCTGGGCTGTTCCATAAAGATAGTCTCGGTCGAAATACTCGTCCTTCTCTATGAGAGCAAAGACGAGCGAACCCCGACCGTCCACCCAGACGGAGAATCGCTCGGTTCTCCCGTTCCATTCAAGCTCGAAGTCTTGGCCCAGCTTCCTCAGGGGAAGATTTTTCTTTTTAGTCAGGCGATAAAGGGGCAAGAAAACATAAACTTGTGTCCCCCCCTTGGCTAAATACTTGGGCAAAGCTCCCGTGACATCAGCCAGCCCGCCTGTCTTGGCATAAGGCACTACCTCAGAACTGAGCATAGCGATTCTCATAGTGCCACATTATAGCATATCCAGAATGCCAGGCTGCAGGCTCAAAAATGCCGCCAGCCATCTCGCCGGGTCCTGTCGGGGTTCACCCCCCACCGTCCCACCCATGAGATATGGGCTTATTTTGCTGATTTTGCAGAAGTGAAAGCGAAATTGGCAGGCCGGCAATCTCTTTTTGGCGACTTCGGGTGTGGAATCGCTGCCTCAGCGCACTCCACATAAGGCCAAGAAAACGGAAGCGGCGCCGGCTCTTGCCCTTTATCAGGAGGCGGGTTGAAAAGACTGAAGCCGGTTGTTCCCTTTCTCAACCACAAAGACAATCCCTCGGGAACTGACGCCGACTCCTGCTGGAGCGGTCATCTGACCATCGTCTAAGCCCTGGGTTCCCCACTGAGTAATGAACTGACCGTCTGGGTCAAACTTCAGGATGCGGTGGTTACCGGCATCAGCTACATAGACATACCCCTCAGAATCGACGGCCAAGCCGAGTGGTCGACCCAACTCCCCCTGGCCAATCCCGACTTTACCCCATGCCCGGACAAACTCCCCTTCGGCCGTGAATTTCTGGATGCGTTGCCTATCCACCACAAAGACCTCATTGTTCTGGTTGACCGCCACCGCCACGGGCGAGACGAACTCGCCCGACCCCATCCCTTTCTTCCCCCAGCTCTTTTTGAACTTTCCCTGGGCCGAATACTTGACGACCCGGTCATTCCCCGTATCGGCGATGTAGAGGTTATCTTGCTGGTCGATAGCAATTCCCGACGGGTTAAAAAACTCTTCCGGCTTTGAGCCCTGCTTGCCCCATCGCGTGGCCAGTTTGCCTGTTTTCGTGAATTTCATCACACAAGCATTCTTGGCATCGGTAATGTAAACGTATCCCTGGCTGTCCACGGCGATGCCCGCTGGCTCCTTGAGAACACGACTTTCTTTTCCCGCCTCGCCCCAATTGCTCTGGAATCGTCCTTCGGGGTCAAATTTCTTGGCCTTGATATCGCTTTCATCCACGATATAGAAATTTCCCTCTTTGTCGAAAGCAATGGCCCTGGGCATTTGGAAGAATCTACTCCCCGGCCCGCCCCATTTATGCATGGGCGCATAATCTTTAACGGTCAGCACGAAATTCAAAGCCAAAGGGCCTGCCCCCTCCAAGAGCTGGATGCTTTCCTCCCGCGGCGCGTAGTGGAGCTTCTCCAATTTAATCGTGTGCCCGCCATAAGGGACAAAAGGTAGCTCGCAGGGGGTCGAAAGCCCTGTGTCCTGGCCATCCAGGAAAACCTTAGCGCCAACCGGGTTGGAAGTAACGGCAATCGTCCGGCCTATGCTTTCCAGGGTGTACTCTTTGCGAGTCGAAGCCTCGGAGAGGAATATTTCTTCGCGAATGGTCCGATAACCCTTCTTTTCGATTTCAAGCGTGAATTTGGGGACAGTGGTCCGGTAAACTTCGGGCGAATGACCGATTTCCTTGCCGTTAACCTTGATGGTCGCCTCTTTCGGTTCGGTCGCAATCTCGAGGGAGTATTCAGTCAGAAGGCCGCGATACTGTTTTTCAGCCTGGGTAATGAAATTGGATACCGCCGGGTCATAGATATTTCGCGTAATCTCCTTGGCAAAAGCGTAATCGACCTCGAACATGTTGCGGAACTCTTTGAGGGCGTTGTAATTATCGCCCCGTTTAGCGTATCCCAACCCCAACCAGAGATAGACCTCGCAGGCTTTCTGCTTTTGCCGCTGTCGTTCTTCAAGGCTGAATAGCTTGGCCAAAAGAGGCATGAGCCCCTCGATCGCTCTATCCAAATCTCTTTCTTGCCGAATCAGGCTCTTGTTTTCTTCGAGTTTGAGTTCAATCTCGGCCACAATCTCGGCCTGCGTCTTCATCAGGCCGGCTCCCGACGCCACAGTCGTTTCAGTCCCGCCGGCCACTTCCTCGACCAGCATTTCGTGGATGAAACCGGCGATCCGAACGCCATCGCGGGTGATATAGACCCTATACCATTCTCCCTGTTTTTGCTCGGCCTCAAGAAGCGTTTGCAAGGGAAGGCTGGCCAGCGTTTGCCCCCCTATTTCTGGTGTTGCCTTAACGCTGGCCTTGTCCACAGTAACTCTGAGCTTGATTTGAGCGTTCACCAAGCTATGAAGGCCAAAAAGTATTATTAAGGAGGGGATGAGCAAAGCCCTTTTTCCTGAGATTTGCCCCATGGCCATCCGCCTCTCCTCTGAAAAATTATTATCGGATATCTGTTATTTTCCAGGTCCTATTTTTTTTCTTCAAATGCCAGGTCTTGGTCCCTTCAAAAAGAACTCTTCTTTGACCATCTTTCTTGTAGATACCCGTCAAAATATGGGAATGGCTGACCCTGACTTCGACGCGGCTCAAAAAATTGAAGGCCAAGTTCGTTCGGCGGGATTTGATGCCGTCGTAAGCGTTGAAGAGAAGTTTATATTCGTCTCTCATCTGGTTCGTCAGAGTTGGAGAATCCATATGGCTCAAAAGGGTCAGCATGTCTTTGCCTTCCTCGGCCGCACAGAAAAGATTAAACAGGTTGAGGATGTCTTTTTTGGCCAGGGCTGTGTCAGCAAGAAAAAGGTACTTTTGAGCTTCTTTGTTATCGGGGTCGAGCCTTAAGACCTCTTCCATTTCCTGAACACATTGACTATAAGAGCCACTCGCGTAGCTGGCCATTCCCGAGCGAAGAATCGGCGCCACCTGAGCGGCCATAAGCTCCTGCTTGGCCTTGTTGAGAAAATCCTGAGCGGTGGGGTCGGCGGGATTCCGGCTGAGAATTTCCTGAGCCAGCTGGATGGTTTTTTCAAAATCCTTATTCTCCAAGCTCTGTTTGAGCTGGGAGTAGCTTTGGTCCGAAACCTCAAACGGCAGGGTCGAGCCAGCAGAGCGAGTCACGGGACTGATATTTTCCTTTCCCCCGACCCCCGCTTCCTTTAGAGAAGTTGGCTTTGGATTAGGCGGGGAAAGAACCAAATAGGCACCTGCAGCCAGGACAATCACTCCCAGCCCGGCGGCAGCGTAGGGCAGCCATTTTTTCTTTCGCCAGCCTGGCCTGGCCATCGCTGCTTTGGCCAAGTCTAAGACCGGGGCCACTCCAGAAGCCTGGAGGGCGCTCTCCAGGTCAGCGATGATTGTCCGGCAATCCTGGTAACGGTCTTCCGGATTCTTGGCCAAGATTTTCTCAACGATGGCTTCGTAGCCTCGAGGCAGGTCCCTGTTAATGTCCGTGATTCGCTCCGGCTCTTCATGGACAATCTTATAGACGATCGTTGACAGGTTATCGCCGGCGAAGGGCTTTTTTCCAGCCAGCAATTCATAGAGGATAACACCCAGCGCAAAAATGTCCGATCGGCTATCGACAGTTTGTCCTTTCACCTGCTCGGGCGACATATAGCTTAAAGTTCCGACGGTTGTCCCCGACTGAGTGAGGGTTGAGGTTTCAATCCGGGCCACCCCAAAATCAGCCAGATAAGGCTTGCCGCTTTTATCGATCAGGATGTTAGCCGGCTTGATATCCCGGTGAACGATTCCGTTGGCGTGGGCATAATCCAAGCATTCGCAGATCGGCCTCAAAAGCTCGATGGTCTCCTGGGGGGTGAATTTTTTACCCGAGTCGATAAGGCCCTGAAGACTCTGCCCCTCGATATACTGCATGACGATGTAAGTCATGTCTTTCTCGCGACAGACATCATAGATGGTGATGATGTTGGGGTGCGAAAGACGACCAGCCGCTTTGGCCTCGCGGACGAAGCGGGCCATCATCTCATCTTTCTCGGCGCTGTTGATGATTGTTTCGAAGCGGATGGTCTTGATGGCGACTTGCCTTTCGATGTCGGGGTCGAGGGCCTTATAGACTATCCCCATTCCCCCCTTGCCCAGGACATCGAGCACCTTGTACTTACCGATTTTTTTCATGCGCAGCCTGAATGGAGGATGAAGAGGGCTCTTTTCGCTTCCCTGACTCCTTTCTTTTAGGTTAATTTATAAATATAATAGCTTAACCGCCTTGTCAAGGCGATGTATCGGGACCCGAATATTGGGGCTTACTTTCTTCTTTGACTCCACCGGGCTGATGAGTTAATATAGGTGTATTCAAATCAGGTTAATTCCTTTTCTTTGAAATCGAAGATGGTCCTTTTTTCGCTCGTCCAAAAAAAGACGAGCATCGTTGTTTTCTCCGACCTCGACGCTACTCTTCTCGATCACGCGAGCTATAGCCATGAGGCGGCCCGGCCGGCCCTCCGCCTTCTCGAAAGAGAAAAAATCCCAATCATCCTTTGTTCAAGCAAGACCGCAGCGGAAATCGAGCGACTTCGAGACAGCCTTCGCCTTCATCATCCCTTCATCTCCGAGAACGGCGGCGCCATCTTCATCCCTCGGGGATATTTTCCTTTTTCTTTTATGCCTCATCGAGAAACGCCCCGTTATCTTGTCATCGAACTCGGGACATCCTATTCAAAGCTGAGGGAAGTTCTCGGATGTCTCCAACACAGTTATCCCGGTGCCATCCAAGGATTTGGCGACATGGCCGTTGAAGAGGTCGCACGCCTGACCAATCTCTCCCTCGAGGATGCTTGCCTGGCCAAACAAAGGGAATACGACGAACCATTTCTGCTCGGGAATGAAGAGCTGGCATCGGAAATTGCGAAGCGGGTCAATGCCCTTGGGCTCCAGGTGACCAAGGGTGGCCGGTTCCATCATCTGATGGGAGGAAATGACAAGGGACGGGCTGTCTCCATCTTGACTTCCCTTTTTCGGCGGCAACAGCCTGACTTGGTCACGATTGGCATTGGTGACAGCCTCAATGACCTGGCTATGCTCATGGCTGTCGATTATCCCGTCCTTGTCCAGAAGCCAGATGGGAGCTATGACCCAGCGGTCAGGCTTCCCAACCTTATTCTGGCTCCTTTTCCCGGCCCGGACGGCTTCCGCGCTTCCCTTGTTGAATTAGTTCCTCTCCTAATTCGACAGGAATTTTCATGAGGAGGTTTAGATGGCTGACTTTTATCAAACAGGCGTCGTCACCACTTTCCATCGGTTCGGCCCGCCCGACCTGGATAGGATGGAAAGGGAACTGACGGAATTTAACCAGCACCGCCCCATCGCCTTGGTGCTGCCCTCGACCTATGCGGAACTTGAGGCACCGGCGCTTCAGCGCATTGTCAGCGAACTCGCTCACGTTCCCTATCTTAATGAAATCGTCGTCACCATGGGGAGGACAAACCGAGAGCAGTTCGAGAAAGCTAAACAATTTTTTTCTATCCTTCCCCAGCGCACGCGGATCATCTGGAATACGGGTCCCGGCATCGAAAAGCTCTATGAACTTCTTGCCAAAAACGACCTGCCGGTGGGAGAGGATGGCAAAGGCCGGTCCTGCTGGACAGCTTACGGCTACATCCTGGCCCGAGAAGAAAGCAAGGTCATTGCCCTCCACGATTGCGACATCGTCAACTATTCACGGGAGCTTCTCGGCCGCCTTTGCTATCCGGTCGTCTCTCCCAACATTGATTATGCGTTTTGCAAGGGCTATTACGCCCGTGTGACGGACAGAATGCACGGCCGGGTGACCCGCCTCTTTGTCACGCCGCTTCTGCGCAGCCTGCAGAAACTCCTCGGTTATCTACCGCTTCTCGTTTATCTCGATAGCTTCCGCTATCCGCTGGCAGGCGAATTCTCGATGAGCGTCGACCTGGCTCGGATCAACCGTATCCCTGGCGACTGGGGGATTGAAGTGGAAACCTTGGCTGAAATCTACCGCAATGTTTCTCAGCGGAGAATCTGCCAGGTGGAGCTGTGTGAAACCTACGAACACAAACACCAGCCCCTCTCCGCCGAAAACCCCACCACAGGCCTGATGAAGATGTCCATCGACATCGCCAAGGCCGTCTTCCGCAACCTGGCCATCGAGGGAGCCTGTGTCAGCGAAAGCATCCTCAACACGCTGGTCATCAACTACCTCCGCACGGCGCAGGACACCATCAAACGCTACAACGATGATGCCGCGTTGAATGGCCTCTTCTTCGACCGCCATCAGGAAACGATTACCGTTGAAGCATTCACCCAAGCCATCCAGATAGCCGGACGCGAATTCCTGGAAAACCCCCTCTATTCGCCCCTCATCCCCAACTGGAACCGTGTCACTTCAGCTATCCCTGATTTCCTCGAGAAGCTTTACAGTGTCGTCGAGGAGGAAAACCGCTAAGCTCGAAGGGATTGCCTTTTAGAGGGCAATATATTAAAAAAGGACAAACAACTAATAACAGGTAAGCCCGGGGGCCGTCCGGGGACTCCCATGACTGGCTCTCCGGACTTCGAAAAAGAAAGGGAAAGGAGGTGGCAAGTTGGAGCCGGCAGTTGAGTGGAGAAAGGTTTTTCGGATGACGACGCTGGTTTGCTCGGCCATCGTGGCCAGCATTTTCCTCTATGCCTTGGCTGTCGAAATATTAAAGTCGCGGCTTGGCTTTTTTGCTGGGTTGGCTCGACTCTCACCCGTTCGTCCGTTGCTTTTCCTCTTCTACGGTCTGGCCATCGCCGCCATCCTGGCGACGAGGATAGTCAATCGCCAACTTCTCCGGGGTGGGCACCGAGACCTCTTCGAGGAAAAAGTTTCTCGGTTAAGCCGAGCTTCCATCATC
>CAYUKK010000124.1:0-3789 GCA_964445305.1 uncultured Eubacteriales bacterium | reverse complement strand
CCTGATAGCATACCATACCTCCATCTGAGATATGGCAGGCCCAAAATCCACTCATACCCCCTGTCCAGTTTTTGGGGAGTAGCTCACCTCATTGATAAAACTCTTTGGTATAGTGAAAGTGCGGTATGATTTTTAGTTTTTATTTTTTTGCCAAAATATATACGGAAGTAGCTTGAGAAGAACAGTCACTATTGTCGCACTACAAAGTTGGAGGACGGCAAATGCTATTGATCCCTCATATAAGCCACTTTCTATTTTATTGGAGCCCCCGGAACGAGAAGGAATCAACGCAGCCAGAGCCTGCATTTAAGAATTGAAAAGAAACTCAGTCCTAGCAAGCGATATGGCAAAAATTAGTACATTCGTTGATGCTTTCAACGCATTTGGTTTTCATTCCTTCAGTGCAGATGTCGACCCTGCAAGTTTTTGAGGCTCACTGCTGAGAAATCAACGACAGGAGCATTTACACCTCGAAATGTCGGTTTCAACAGCATAACTGGAGGAGTGATGACTTTTAATTTTTCTATAAGAGATATACAATATAAAAAAAAGAGGTTCATCCGACTTTTCTGTGGGTCTGAGGGTGATATAAAATGACTCCGAAAGGATCGGAGTCATGCAAGATACAGAGCTTTATCGGTATGTTTTGGGTCTTGAGGAACCTTGGGATGTGGAAAAAGTGGAACTGAATGTTCTTCATCAACGAATCGACGTCTGGGCGGTTCATAGAGAGGGTGTGCGATGGCCTTGTCCTGAGTGTAATGAGATGCTGTCTATCTACGATCATACTCTTGAGCGGGTGTGGAGACATCTGGACACATGCCAGTTTAAGACGTTTCTCCACGCGAGAGTTCCTCGGGTCAAATGTCAGGTGCACGGGGTAAAGCAAGTGCGAGTGGCTTGGGCGGAGGAGAGGTCGCGGTTTACAGCGCTTTTTGAACGTCTGGCGATTGATGTCATGAGGGCTTGTGATATCCTGAGTGCCTCGGGTATTCTGCGGATTAGCTGGGATGAGGCTTGGCACATCATGGAGCGAGCGGTGGAGCGAGGGTTGAAGGCGAAGAAGAAGCAGCCGCCGCAACAGATTGGGGTGGATGAGAAGACGGCTGGCCGGGGACACGACTACGTCACTGTAGTCTGTGATTTGGAGAGGGCGACAGTTGAATACGTGGGAGATGACCGGAAAAAAGAGAGTCTTGATGGTTATTTTGCTACCATTTCGAAGAAGGCGAGAGAGAGGATTGAAGCCATTGCCGTGGACATCTGGGACCCGTTTCTGGCCTCGATACGCGAACATGTTCCAGAAGCTGAGGAGAAGATTGTCTTTGACCGCTATCATCTGATGACCCACATGGTAAAAGCGGTTGATGAGGTGCGTAAAGAGGAGCATCGAGAGTTGAAGAAAGTGGGAGATGAGAGGCTTGTCGGGTCGAAATACCTCTGGCTTTACTCGAGAGAGAACCTCCCGGACAAACATAAACAACGATTTCAGAGTTTGAAGCAGATGCATCTGAAGACAGGGCGGGCGTGGGCGATTAAAGAGAGCCTGAGGGAGCTTTGGCGATACCGTTTTGTAGCCTGGGCGATTCGTCATTTCAAGGCGTGGTTTTTCTGGGCTACCCACTCGCGTCTGAGGCCTGTGATTGAGAAGGCGCGTATGTTCCGGAAATATCTGAGGCAGATTCTGACGTACTTCCGGCACCGGATAACTAATGCTGTTAGTGAAGGCCTTAACTCCAAGATCGAAACTATCAGGAAGATGGCCTATGGATTTCGTAATCGGGAGCATTTCAAAACAGCGATTTATTTCCATTGCGGTGGATTAAATCTTTATCCTGTTACCCACAGAAAAGTCGGATGAGTCAAAAAATAAGGAATCGAAGGACGAATCCATCCGTTTGACAGAGGTAGAGCAGCTTTGTATAAATAACACTCACGACCACAAAAAGGAGGAACAAATGAGAAGGAAGAAATTCTTCTGGATGGGATTGGTGCTTTTTGTCACTCTCACCCTGGCTGGAGTTGCTCGCCTTCCGGTAGCGGAGAATGAAAATTGTGATTCTTGCCTCAGCCAGCCCATGTCCGACGCCTGCACGGTCATCATCGTCGGCAAGAATGCCTCCATTGACGGCTCGGTTATGACCACCCATACGTGCGATTGCGGGCTCTGCGACTGGACATTCCGCTACGTTCCCGCCGCTGACCATCCGGCCGGTTCAACCCGCAAAATCTACCACATCGACCAGTTCCGAACCTGGCCACCTGATTCAGGCCTGA
Source organism: uncultured Eubacteriales bacterium (assembly GCA_964445305.1). Lineage (GTDB taxonomy): Bacteria > Acidobacteriota > Aminicenantia > Aminicenantales > UBA8522 > CAYUKK01. Next base: position 1,512 of record CAYUKK010000124.1, on the reverse strand, counting down.
AGTGGGAGCGGTACAAGGATGATTTCACTGGACTCGAAATTCCTCAGGTTCCCCACACCTATGGCTATATCCACGGCGCCTTCGGCTACATGAACGACATGCAGGTGGCCATCGGCGAATCCACCATCGGCTGCCACAAAAAAATGGAAAACCCAACGCCGTCGGCCAAGTTCGACATCACCATGCTCACCCTCATCGCCATGGAGAGAGCCAAGACGGCCCGGGAGGCGATAAAAATCATGGGTGAGCTGGGAGAAAAATACGGCTACGGGTTCACCGATACGGGAGAGATGCTGGCCGTCGCCGACCCCAACGAAGTCTGGATTTTCGAGATCATGCCCGTCGGTCCGCTGTGGACGCCAGAAAGCGGAAAGCCGGGCGCTGTCTGGTGCGCCCAGCGCGTCCCCGACGACCATGTCAGTGTCTGCCCCAATGAATCCCGGATCGGCGAAATCGACCTCAAGAATAAAGACTACTTCATGGCCTCGCCCAATGTCATCCAGTTTGCCATTGACCAGAAGCTCTACGACCCGGCAAGCGGGAAGCCCTTCAACTGGAAAAGAGCCTACTCACCCAACGAGGTGAGCGCCGTCTCTTCCAGCGGCTCCCGCGTCCGGCTCTGGCGCTTCTTCGACCTCGTCGCTCCGAGCCAGAAATTCAGCCCCGAGACGCCAAACATGGACCTCCCCTTCTCCGTCAAGCCGGATAAAAAGCTTTCCGTTTATGACGTCATGGCCATGACCAGGGACAAGTGCGAGGGGACGATTTTTGACCCCGCCCGTGGCCTCCAGGGCGGCCCCTTCGCCAACCCCAATTTCCTTCCTTACGGCTTTACGCTCGAGGGCAAAAGATATAACACCTCGCGCGTTATCGGCGTCAACCGAGCCGAATACGTGACCGTGACCCAGTCGCGCGGCTGGCTACCCAACCCCGTCGGCGGGATTGTCTGGATTGCCTTCGGCGCCCAGGATACCTCCTGCTTCATGCCTTTTTATATAGGCGTCACCGAAATCCCGCGCTCCTTCGAAATCGGCGACCACTGGGTCTTCAGTCGCGATTCGGCCCGCTGGGCCTTCGATTATGTCGATTTCCATACGCAGGTCCTCTACTCTTACGCTATTCAGGATGTCCGCGAAGCCCAGAAAAAATGGGAGAAGTCGGCTGTCGATAAAACGCCGGCCATCGACGAGTGGGCGTCCAAGATTTACCAGAAGGACCCAGCTGAAGCCCGACGTTTCCTGACCGAATACTGCATCAACAACGCCACCAACGTCATCAAAGCCTGGTGGACGCTCGGCGATGCGCTTCTCGTCAAGTATAACCACCTCTGGATCTACGACGCCAAGACGAGGAAGAGGGATGCGCTCAAGTTCCCTGACTGGTACCTGCAGCTCCTCATCGACTACAACAAGCTCACCCCCCAGCCCCAGGAGAAGAAATAAGCATTAGGAATGCTTGCGGATGAAGGCGGCGATGTCCGAGATGACCTCGGGTGACACGCTGCCGTGAACC
>CAYUKK010000123.1:0-7320 GCA_964445305.1 uncultured Eubacteriales bacterium | reverse complement strand
GAGCAACCTGGGCATGTATTCTTTCTGGCGCAAGGATTACCTTAAAGCTCTCGACCACTATTCCCAGGCGTTAGAGCTGGCCAGAGAAGCCCACAGCCAGGAAGACGAGTCCGTGTGCTTGAACAATATTAGCCTCATCCTCATGCACCTGGGGTTTTATGAGAAATCGGCAGACCTTCTGGAACGAAGTCTCACCTTATATCCAGAAAAAGGAAATGTTTATTTTTTATGTCAGACTCTCAATAATATTGGCGAGGCCTACCGCAACAAAGGACTCCTTCTTTCGAAACCCGCCGATCTTGTGATAGCCATTGACTATTTCCGGCGAGCACTCGAACTCCTGTCTGAAGGGCAGGAGAAAAAAACCCGGGTGAAAATCCTCAACAACCTTGGCAAAACCCAGCTTGATTTGGGAAAGCGCCACACGGCCAGGCACTATCTCGAGGCTGCCCTCGAAACAGCTGGCCATGTTCAAGACGAGGAGGCCAGTCTAAGGATTCTCACGAACATCGGCGATCTCCATCTTGATGCCGGCAATGTTGAGAAAGCGCAAGAATATTTTGGGCGGGCTCTGGAAATTGAAAAGAAAATCGGCTCCACCCGGATACTCTGGGAGATTTACTTTAACCTTGGTCGAAGCTGGGAGAAGAAAGGAGATGACAATAAGGCTCTGAATTTCTACGAAATGGCCCTCGAAGCCATCGACAAGACCAGAGTCCAGATCACGGCCGATGATTTCAAGGCCGGCTTTATGCGCAACAAGTTCAGAGTGTACGATTCTCTGGCCGACCTCCTCTTCCGGCTCTACGTAAAGAACCCCGGCCCCGAGCTGGCTCAGAAGATTTTTTTCCTGGTCGAAAGGGCTAAAGCCAGAGCCTTTCTCGAAACGCTGGGTGAGGTAGAAGCGAGTCCCGGGCGGCAAGTGATTGCCTCGCTCCCCGGAGAAAAAACGAATAACAAGGCCCTCTCTCCCGACCTAAACCAAAAAACCCCGGAAAGGGGGCTCGAAAAAACGCTGCCCTCACCTCTCCCCGCCGAAAAAGTCCAGGCCTCGCTTGCCGACGAAAAGACTGCTCTTCTCGAGTATTTTCTGGGCGAGAAGCGGTCGCTTCTTTTTCTCATCACAAAATCGAACCTGGCTCTTTATGCCCTCCCTCCGAGAGAAGAAATCAGGGCATCGGTTTCTCCCTATCTTATTTTCCTCTCCCAGCCGCCGCGAGCCGGTTGGGACTGGCGCAAGGCATCCCGTCGTCTTTCCTTAAATCTCCTCGGGCCCATATGGGAAATCCTCCCCGCCTCTATCTCGCGGCTCATCATCGTCCCCGACGACATCCTCTGCCATCTCCCTTTCGAGACGCTGATGCTCCCTCTGCCCGAGGAGAGCCTGCTCATCAAGAAATACGCCGTCTCTTACGCTCCTTCCTGCTCTTCGCTGCTCTTTCTAAAGGAAAGGAAAAAAGAAAGGCCGTTGAGCCGGGGTCTTCTCGCTTTTGGCAATCCTTCATACGATTTCCAGGCTGAAGCCGGCAAGAAGCGGCTGACGATCGCGGCCCTGGCCAAGGCCATGGCCGAGGAGCAAGGCCTCGAGCTCACTCCGCTTGAGGAGAGCAAAAGGGAGGTCCAAGCCATCAGCCGGCATTTTGCCGAAGGCAAGCGAGATATCTATCTCGGGAAGGAGGCGAGCGAAGAGGCCATCAAATCCATTCCCCTCGAGGCTTACCAGGTCATCCATTTCGCCTGCCACGGCTACGTTGACGAGAAAGTCCCCTTCCGCTCCGGCCTCTTCTTAACTTTAGACCATGGCGGGGAGGACGGTTTTCTCCAGGCCAGCGAGATTGCTGGCCTCAAGCTGGCGGCCGAGCTGGTCGTGCTATCGGCTTGCCGGACGAGCCGCGGCTACCTGGAAAGGGGCGAGGGGATCATGGGACTGACGCGGACATTCTTTTATTCAGGCGCCCGGAGCGTCGTCTCCACACTATGGAAAATAGGCGACCGGGCGGCTGCCCAATTCATGCAAGCTTTCTATGATTCTCTTGCCGTGGAGAAAGATAAGGCCGAAGCTCTGCGCTCGGCTAAACTCCGTTTCCTCGAATCCCGCTATTCCCACCCTTTTTTCTGGGCCGCCTTCGTCCTCCACGGCGATGGCTCAAGCGCCCTCCGCTTCCGTTGAGCCTTCCGGGTTCATTCAATCGGAACGAACCTCTCTAAAGACGAAGCTACCTCCTCACTATCCGAAAAAGCTACGACCATCCAGAAATGGACCTGGCCCGGGGAGAGACGGTGAGCGACTTCAGCCGGAAGAATAAAGCTGGTGCTGAAGATACGGTCGCTCTTCCATAGAAGCTTCAGGTTCTGGTCGAAAAGTTGAAGGATATAGGAATGGGCACCGCGAACACTCTTCCAGAGGAAAACGGGGGAAGATAGAGAAACCTTCTCGTCGACGGGTTCAAGAAGTTCCACCCTGACTGAGGAGTCGGCCCGGTATTTCTCGGGATGGCGAAAAACCAGGACAAGAAGGACAGAAATAACGACCAGGAAACCAGCCGTGGCCACGGTGACGGCAGGCCAGGGCCCACGGCGAAGGAAGGGTGGCCACCGCTTCACTCGAAAACGAGAAGGCTTTTTTTCTGGCCCGACAGAAAAACTCTTTTCCTTGAGCCAGACCTCAAGCTCGTCAATAAGAGTTTTCTCAGCCCTGAAAACTCCAAGCAGAAACCTGAACTCCTCCCGGCAATTGGGGCAGGCCAGCATATGGTCGATGATTTTTTCCGCTTTTTTCCGGGATAGTTCGGAGCGGAGAAGGGAAACCAATAGCTTCGGGTCGGGGCAATCGCCATCGGGTGGAGGCTTGAGCTGAGTTTGAGCCTGGTAAAGGCATTTAAGGCTGTCCAAATCAATCTTCATATTCAACCCCCTTTCGGCTAAGGATTTCTTTTATATCGGCAAGCCCTCGGTAAACGAGGTTCCTCGTTTTGTCCTGACTCCAGCGAAGGACAGAGGAAATTTCCTCGACGGTGAGCCCGAACAGGAAAAGCTTGACCGCTCGGCGGCGGGATTCCACGAGCGAGCCGACTGCTTCCTCGAGCGCCTGGGCGATGTATTCGTCCGACTGTTGGTTCGGACGACTGGATTTAAGGAGCCTGGATTTTTCCTCAATGGTGCGGCGCACGGCCTTTTCCTGCATCCTCGCCTTCCTGATTTCGTCGATAAGCACGGAGCTGACCACTTTCTTAATATAAGACGGAGGATGGGCCAATTTTTTCTCACTGGCCAGCCTTTTCCATAAACGGGCCTTGATTTCCTGGATGATATCCTCGGGGTCGATGCCCCGCTTCATCAATCCGCTATCTAAGACCTGAGCCCGGATGGACTCCGAAAAAACCTTGAGAAGGTCCTCGAATTCTTCTTCCTGCCGGCTCAAATTTTTCATGAACGGTGAATTTTATAAAAGAAAAAACGACAGCCGTCAAACCAAGAGCAGCTCCTCTTCCGGTGGCCAGAAAAAAATCCCGGCCCGTGAGAAAATTCCCCCCTCATCTCCGTCTTTATTTTTATGAATACTACAATTTTTTGAAAGGAGGTTTGGGTATGAGATTTTCTAAGGCTCTGCTTGTTTTCCTCCCCGTCCTCATCCTCACCGCCGCCTACACCACTGTCGGAAGAGAATCGAACAGCCCGGAGGATTCGGTCAAGTACATCGAGGTCTGCACGAATGGCATCGTCTACCTTCCGCCGGGCACAAAATACGTCACCTGTCACGGCAAGGTCATGCGGGTCATGTACATTGCGCCGCTCATGGCCCAGATTGAAAGCGTCCCGGATTGCAATTGCCCGAAATGCTGCGGCGGCTGGTGCGGCATAACTGTTGCGTGCGAATCAGCTCCCGAGCTTTCAAGCGGAGAGACGGATTGTGACGGCTGCGGGACTTCGGCTTCAGCCGGAAGCGGCCTGTGCACTGCCTATCTCGCCTGCGATTAATGCCTGCTTCCGGCCTGGGCTTCAGTTTCGAGGCGCACCAGCTCATACTCGAGTGAGCCCAGGCCGACGGCCTGGCCGTGGCGGAGCTGGACCGACCAGTCGAGGTCATAGCCGAGGCGGAGAACATCTTTTTTTCGGCCTCCGACGACGAGGTCGACAGAAGCCTTATCCAGAGCCACAGGGTCGGCTGAAGAAAGGATGCCGATGTCCTCGACAATTTCGGGCTGGTCCTTGGCCATGCAGTCACAATCCTTGGTAATCTGAAGGAGGAAGTTGAGGAAACCAGCTTTCTCTTTGAACCGGCTCCAGACCGCGAAAGCGTATTCGGCCATCTTCTCCTGAACTCGCGCCGAATCCGAATCCCAGCGCATCTTGACAGCCCCGAGCTTGCAGACGACCAGGCACTCGCCGCATCCGATGCACCGCTCATCCAGGATGTGAGCGCTTCCTTCCTTCTGGACGATGGCCCCGGCCGGACAGTAATCGAGACAGAGACTGCAATTGCGGCAGAGCTTGGGGTTGATGCGGGGGCGGACGTCAGAGTGCTGTTCGAGCTTGCCCGCCCGCGAGGCGCATCCCATGCCCATGTTCTTGATAGCCGCTCCCATCCCTGTCTGCACATGACCCGTGAAATGGCTGAGGCAGAGCAGGAAATCGGCCTGCGTAATTCCCCGGCCAACCTTAGCCGCCTTGACCCACTTGAGCCCAACCTTGATTTCCTCATCGTTCTCGCCAGCCAGGCCATCAGCGATGAGGACAGGCACGCCTGTTTTTTCAAGGGAAAAGCCGTGGCTTGCGGCCAGCCGGAGATGATCGACAGCGTTGGACCGTTCTCCGATATAGAGCGTGTTCGTGTCGGTGAAGAAAACCCGGTTTGTCCTCGCCCGTAACTGGCGAACCATCCCTGTCAGCCAGGCTGGTTTGATGAAGCCTGTGTTCCCTTTCTCACCGAAATGGATTTTTATCGCCACAAAATCCTCTTTCGTTATCCTCTGGTGGAGTCCAAGAGCAAGAAACAGCCTTTCCGTCTTCTCGGCCAGAGCTCCTTCTCCCTCCCGGCGATCAGCCGGCAGGAAAAAGACCCGACTCTTCATCGCCTTTCTTCTCCCATTATATCTCACCTCCCCTTATTCACCCAGAATGGCCTTGGCTACCCCCCGACTCGCTCCTCTCTTGACCGCAAACCCGAGCTCGGTGAGCGTCTTCTCCATGGCCTCGAGGGCAAAATAAACCTGAGAGGAGGAGATGTTGCCCATATGACCCATCCGGAAGACCTGGCCAGCTGTCTCGGCCAGCCCGCCCGCTACGACAACGCCGTTTTCATAGTAGCGGGACCGGAAGGCTTTGTCCTCTACTCCCGGTGGGTACTTCACCACGGAAAGCGTGTCAGCCAGAAAACGTCTGTCCGTGTAGTGCGCGAAGCCCAGCTCTTCCAGGGCGGCGCGGATAGCCCGGGCATAGCGGCTGTGGCGAAGAAACCTCTGCTCCATACCTTCCTCGAGGACGATGCGGGTGCTTTCATAGAAAGCTCTTATTTCGTTGACGCAGGGAGTAGAAAAATACTTGGTCGGGTCTTTCATGATGGGTAGCCAGCGGAGCAAGTCGGCGTAATAGGCAGGGATGGAGGGTAATGACCTTCTTTTCTCCAAGGCTTTTTCCGAAAGGACGAGCACGGCCAGACCAGGTGGCACACCGAAACATTTCTGGGCGGCGGTCAGGATGACGTCAATTCCCCAATCCTCCATCCTTTCCTCCATTCCTGCCGTCGCGCACACGCCGTCCAGAATGAAGATCACGTCCCGGCCGCGGAGGACTTCTGCGTAGTCCCGCACCGGAGCGCAGGCGCCCGTGGCCGTGTCCACATGGGTGGCCACAACGACCTGGAAACCCTTCGAAGTGAGCTCTCTCTCAAGGTCTTCAGCCAGCACAGCTTCTCCCCAGGGACAAGCCATGACCTCATGTTCAAGGCCAAAGCTACGACATATTTCTGCCATGCGATGGCCAAAATAACCTTGGGAAAGGATGAGCACGCGATCGCCGCGTCCGACAGTGTTCAACAGCGCCATCTCCATGGCCAGAGTTCCTGCTCCGGCGATGAGAAAGGCCTCCCCCCTCTCGCAGAAAACGATTTTTTTTAGATTGGCCAGTGCCCCCGTCATTTCTTCAACCATTTCCTGCCCGACGTGGGAAACCGTCGGCTGCGCCAGGCTATGGATGATCCGCGGATGGACGGGGCTTGGTCCGGGGATGAGCAAGAGTTTTTCTTTTTCCATGTTTTGACCTCACTCCAGTCCCTCCATTTTTATGGATTGCCGGCCATAAATCAAGACCTTTCCTGGCTCGAGGTGCCGGCCATTGCCATCAAAAAAATCCCATCAACGAAAAGTGCCCTTCTTTCGGAGGAATAGGTGCTCCCGAAAAGTCTCGGGCTTGGCAGAGAAAACCAGTCGAATCCCATGTCGACTTCGAAATCACGACCCCGCGCCAAGTCGGGGAACCACGACAGGTCTGACCGATGTTTCCACTAGCCATCGGGGATGAGGCTGACCATTGACAAAATCCTGGGTTTGGCATAAAGGAAAAAGGCCAAGCTGACCCTGAAAAAAGGAGGCAGAATGAACCACTCCATTCTTCGAATTTTTTTCGGCATTCTGTTTTCCATTTCTCTATTTTTGCTCGCCCATATTTCCGTTTCGGGCGGGAAAAATGTCGCTCAGACGGGATGGGCGATCATCCCCAAGCCAGAAAGAATAGAAGTTCAGTCCGGCTTTTTTCAAATCAGTGCCCGGACGAGGGTTGCTTTCGAATCGAAGGAAGAAGCGGTCCAGGCCATAGCCGATGAACTGGCTACTCAACTCCGTCAGGCGACCGGCTTCGCCGTGCCGCTCCAAGAGGCCCGTGGACCCCAGCCCGAGAGCACAATCCTTCTCCGAACAAGGGGCAGCCTGACGAGGTTGGGTCCGGAAGGTTATCTCCTCTCCGTGTCGAGAGACCGCGTCACCGTCGAGGCGCTATCACCCGCCGGTCTTTTCTACGGTCTCCAAACATTGACCCAGCTTCTTCCCCCGGCCTGGGAAAAAGGTCAGCCCGCCCCAGGCATTGCCTGGAGGCTTCCCTGCCTCAAGGTTGAGGATAAGCCAAGGTTCAGCTGGCGAGGTGTCCATCTCGATGTGGGCCGGCATTTTTTCCCCAAGGAGTCCATCAAAAGATACATTGACATAATGGCCAAGTACAAGATGAATATTTTCCACTGGCACCTCACCGAAGACCAGGGCTGGCGGATAGAAATCAAGAAATATCCGCGTCTGACCGAGGTGGGCGCCTGGCGCAAGGAGACGATGG
>CAYUKK010000122.1:0-3838 GCA_964445305.1 uncultured Eubacteriales bacterium | reverse complement strand
ACTGGCAAGCTGGCTAAGCTCTTGAGAACATCCCGCCGACCAAAAGCTCTCTCGCTCTCCTCCCTTCCCTTTTTTTCGTCCATTTTCTTCTCTCTCCTTTTTCTATCCTTTGTATCCTTCAAGAAGGGTGCGCACGGGACGGCTCTCGGGGCTAACCATCCCCCTTTTTGATTTTTTTCCAGAAGATAAGGCGGTCCAGACCGAACGTTCGACTCGTCGGAAAAACAAGGAGAACGACGAGGGCGAATAGTTCGACCAGGTTCTTGTCGATGATCAAATAACTCCCCTCCGCTGGAAGCGAAGATGTGAAGCCGGGAAGAGGAGGGTTAGCCACATAGTAGATGGCCAGGAGGAGGATACCCCCCACAGCCGCCACCGGCGCCAGAAAGCCAAGGATGAGACCACAACCAATGGCCATCTGGCTCCAAATGTTGATGAGGTCAACGACTTTGAGCATCTTTGGGTCGGCCAGAATGGATTCGAACCAAGGCCGTAAAAGCCCCTTGGCTTCAGCAAGATAGAGCGCTGACGTCCATTGGGGATTGAAGAGCTTGGCCAGTCCTTCGTAAAGAAAATGCCAGCCAATAACAAAGCGAAGGAAAACGAGAGCTGCTGTTTGCCCAGGCCCCAACCCTGCCCTCTTCACGCCCATTGACCTTGTCTTGGCATTCTATGGTGAAAAGCGAAAGAGGAAAAAAGCGAGTGGAGCCAAGGAGCTGACCCGCTCATCCCTTGTAGATGTGCTCGAGAAGGTCCATGATGGAACGGATCGGAGTTTCAATGAACTCGACCCCTATCTCATAAGCTTTTCCTGGCGGCGGAGATGTCGACCACTTAACCCGACCCTTAGCCTCGATAGATTTGCCTGTTCGATGGGACTTGAGCTTGATATCGAAAACGAAACCAACGGGGAATGGGATTTCGGACAAAATCCTCAACCCACCCGGGGAAGCGTCTTTAGCTCGAGCGTAGTAGATTTTTTTGCCCGGTGCCAGCCCTTCCGGGTCTTCGTACTCGAGGACGATCTCGCTCGAATCCGCTTGCCGAGGTTCTTTTCGCTTTTCCCCTGGTGCCCTTTTTTTCTTCTCCTTCTTTTTTCTCCAAAACATGCTCCCCTCGTCTATCGTCATCAAGTTAAACCAGTTTTTGAAAAAAAGCAACCGTTTTTCTGCCACGACGACTCTGTTATCCCAGCCGGGTTTCCCCTCCCCCTCGGGGCTTGAGGCCGGCATCCAGGACGAACGATACGGCGCCCAGCAATTCTATCGAGCCTCGTAAAAACGAAAGGAGCTTGACTTATGGCCGCGAGCTGATTACCATGGCCAAGACGAAGACAATGCCCACACAAATAGGAAGCATCCTGGGGGTGATGATTCTCGCTTACGTCATGGCCAAAGTGGCCAAGCTGACCGTCGAAATCAGCATGTTTGTTTCTGCTCTGGCTGGCGGCCTCATCGGCGCTTTTTTCGGAAATCCGGCCTTAGGCGACATTCCCCGTCATCTGGTCGAGGGGTCATTCACCTACCTCGATGTCATTCTCGTCTTCTCGACGGCCACTATTTTCATGGCCATCGTCAGCGCCTCCGGTGGGGTCAACTATGTGGTTCGGACCACTGTCCGCTATTTTTACACCAAGAGAATCATCGCTCTGCTCCTCCTTATGGTCATCATCCTCATACCGGGCGCTCTTACTGGAGCGGGAAGCATTTCTCTCCTCGTCGTTGGAGCGCCGGTGGCCATGGCCCTCGGCCTGCTGGGCATTCCCCAGCGGCGAGTGGCGGCCATCCTTTTCATCGTCGCCGGCCTGAGCGCGGCCGCTCCGCCCGTGAACATCTGGGCCATGATCCTCACCGCCGGGACAGCCATCCCGTATGTCGGTTTTGAACTGCCCCTCGGCATTCCCGTGCTGCTCCTCGGCACTTTTACAGTACTTGTTCTGGGACTCAAAAAGGAAAGAGCAATGGACCTCAGCCAAGCGCTCGAGAAGTTGCCCGAAGTGCCAGCCAGGATGAGCTGGTGGCGCGTTTCGCTTCCTTTCATCGTCTTTTTTGGCTCGGTCGTGGCTTACCGTATTTGGCCCTTCCATTTTCCCGTTCTCGGATTGCCCCTTGAATTTACCCTGGCCGCCGTGGTCGCCTGGTTGGTCAGCCCCAAAAAAATTTCTTTCCTCGCTCTCTCCAGGGATACCGTCAAGCGGCTCTTGCCTCTCCTTTCGACAATCGTCATTGTTGGGATGCTCCAGCAGATCATGACCGCCACGGGCGTTCGCGGCCTTCTGTCTTTTGCCGTCATCAGCACTCCCCTCGTGGCGCTCTTCTTATCGCTGGCCATTGTCATTCCTGTCTCGGAGGGCGTCCTGACCTATGGAGCGGCGGCGGTCATTGGCATTCCCCTTATCTGGTATCTCGACTCCATCGGGTATCACGCCACAGTCGCCATCGCCGGCCTCACTCTTCTCTGGCCGCTCGGCGATGGTCTTCCACCCACAGCCCTGATCGGCCGGCTGAGCGTCATGGTTTCCGAGTACAAAGACTCCTACTGGACTTTCCTCAGAAGCGCCTGGCTTCCCTGGATTGTCATCACCATCGTGGGCATAGCCATGGTTGTCTTCAGCGCCAGGTTGGAATTTTTAGTTCGATGGAGTATGTGATGGGTAAAGAGATGAAGGAGGTCGAATGCCTCTGGTCATGATTTTTTATTACCTCATCAGCGCTTTCTTGGTCTTCCTCCTCGCCTGGAATTTTGTCCGTGAGAAAAAAAACATCGAAGACATGGTTCTCTACCTCCTCGTCCTCGTTCCCCTTGTCCTGCGGATTCTCCGAGTGAAATAGGGGCCTCGGGTGTTTTCCATGCGGATGATGTGGGGGATCAAGGCGCCTTTGGTATTGCTCTGGCTCTGTCTCCTCATTCCGGCCGGTCTGGACCTCTACCGGCATCGCCATTTTGACCTGACTATCGTCGCCGGCCCCGGGGTTACCCGGGTTGAGCGATTGAGCGATTATGGACCACACCTCAAAGGTACCGTCGGTGACACCCTCGTCTTCGTCCTTGAGGGAAAGGAGAAGGGGGGGAAAGCCCTGGTCATGGCCAACACCCATGCCAACGAGCCAGAGGGCCTTTTGGCCGCTCTCATCTTCATCGAAAACGCCGTCGTCGAGAAAGGGACGCTCTTCATCATCCCCCAGTTCAATCACAGTGCCAGCCGGAACACCAAGCCTGGCGATGGCTATCCCCTTTATTTTCAAGTCAGGACAGAATGGGGGAAAAAGAAATTCCGGATGGGCAACCGGGATGCTTCACCGCTTGACCAATGGCCGGACCCGGATGTCTACATCCACTATCCCGACCGACAGCTCCTTTCCTTCATCGATGCCCGGAACACCAACCGGACGTGGCCAGGCCGGCCCAATGGTTTGCTCATGGAAAGAGTCACTCATGCGGCCATGGAGCTCATGCGTCGAGAGAAAGTGGATATCGCCATCGACATCCACGGCGCTGAGACGATGTTCCCGGTCACAAACTGCATCGTGGCTCCAGAAAAGTCCATCCGCATCGCCACCATGGCTGCCCTCACCGTCAAGGCCAAGGAGGGTTTTGACAGCCATGTTGAGCCCTCGCCTACTGGCTTCCGGGGGCTGTCCCACCGGGAAATCGGCGATTACGCCGAGGCGATGCCCTTCCTCCTCGAAGCTCCCATTCCCTTTCTTGACCAGCCCACCGGGCCGAAAACAGAGAAGCTTCTCCTCGACGGCAAGGACCCTTTCCTTCTCCGTTTGTCACGGAAAAAGAAGCTTTTTGTTCCTTATGATGAATCTGGCTGGCCGCTGGAGAAGAGAGT
>CAYUKK010000121.1:0-12760 GCA_964445305.1 uncultured Eubacteriales bacterium | reverse complement strand
GCTCGGGTCGGCGTTCCGAGGCGCTATCGAAAGCTTTGTTTTTTATATATTAACCTCCCCTACCCCTCCTAGGGAATTAGGAGGGGAACAATGGTCAGCGTCTCGGGTAAGGTCGGCCCCCGAACCACGCCACCCATCGGGTGTCAGCCTATGGCTCTTATTTTGCACAATCGAGAGCCGTGTCCTTTCACTCGACGCATGATTCTGGGTCGAGCCCATAGGCGGCAGGGCATGGCACGCCTGGCTCGAGTTCAAAGGTTTCAGCCCTAGAGAATCCCGCTCCCGCCGTGCCAGGATAAAGCGAACGCAGCCAAGGGACGAGAGGGGCAATCCATATTTCATAGTTAAATTATAGGAATAATAGGAAATTTTTGCAACCTGTAAAATTCTTCTCGTCGAAAACCGTTTATCATTCTGAAAAATACGTGCGTCGGAGAAAGAAAAAACGGGGACAACCCGGCGCCCTGTTATGACGCTTCGGCGCGGCGGAGCAGGCGCTCCCAGTTGCGGTCGACTTCCTCCTGCATCATCCTGATGTGCTCTTCGGTGAGGTGGTGGAAACGACCCTGGAGCCTCAGATAGTCGTCGATGGGCTTCTTCTCGCGCGGCCGGATGTTGATCGTGTATTTTTCGCCGAATTCGACTTCATAGAGGGGAAAGATGCAGTTCTGAACGACCATCCGGGCCAGCTTGACCGTGTCCTCGGGCCGGCTTTTCCAGCCTGACGGGCACGGCGCATAAATGTGCAGGAACCGCGTCCCCTTGACTTCCTTGGCCTTCTTCGCCTTCTTGTAGAGGTCTTCCGGATAGCCGATGCTCGCCGTGGCCAGGTAGGGGATGCGGTGGGCAGCCATGATGGCGTCGATATCCTTTTTCGGCCTCTTCTTGAAATGCTTGACGGGCGTCGTCGTCGTCCAGGCGCCGTAGGGGGTGGCGCTCGAGCGCTGGATGCCGGTGTTCATGTAGGCTTCGTTGTCGTAGCAGATGTAGAGGATGTCGTCGTTGCGCTCGGCCGCGCCGCTCAATGCCTGGATGCCGATGTCGAAGGTGCCGCCGTCCCCTGCCCAGGCGACGACAGTCGTTTCGGTGTCGCCGACCATCTCGAGGCCGGCCTTGAGCCCGGCCGCTGACGCCGCCGCCGTCTCAAAAGCGCAGTGGAAGATGGGGACATCGAGGCTGGAGTAGGGGAAGGGCCCGTCGATGACAGACCAGCAGCAAGCGGGGATGCACAGGGCCGTTTTTTGGCCGAGGGCCTTGAGGACATAGCGCATGGCCAGAGTGGCGCCGCAGCCCTGGCAAGCGAGGTGGCCGGAGCCCATCAACTCCTCGGGCGGAAGGCTCAGCTTCATCTTCTTTTCTTTTTTATCGCTCGTCTCTTGCTTTCCTTCCTTTGTTTCCCTATTCTCTTTCTCTTTCCTCACCCTCCACTCCTCGCTCTTCTCCCTTTCTTCCCTCTCCTTCCTTCCTCTCTCCTTCTCTCTCGCCAATTTTTCGTGTTCCTGGTTCTGTTCCAGTTCCTGTTTCGGGGCTTCGCCTTTCATCTCTTCACTCCTATCCAGATGATGTCTTCGTCCGCTTTATCTCTGGCCAGGGCCGCCTCCGCAATCTCCTTGAAGGTTTCCGGCGTGACATCCCGGCCACCGAGCCCGGTGATGAACCCGAAAACGGGGATGTGACTGTCATGACCATAAAGGGCCGATTTGACTTCCTGGTAGAAGATGCCGTGATGGCCGTAGGAGATGTTTCGGTCGACGACAGCCACTTTCTTCGCTTGGCCGAGAATATGGCGCACTCTCTCGAAAGGGAACGGGCGGAAAAGCTTGATCCGCAAGTTCCCAGCTTTGATTCCCGCGTCGCGGAGCTCGTCGACGGCGACGCGGGCCGTGTAGCCGGCCGTCCCCGAAGAGACAAGGATGAGCTCAGCGTCGTCGCACCGGTAATCCTCGACCTGGCCAAGGTAGCGGCCAAAAAGCCTCTCATACTCGCGGCCCGTCTCCTCAATCAGGGCCGGCACCTTCTCCATGTCCTTCTGGAGCTTGTAGCGGAGCTCAAAGTAATGTTCGGGCGAGGTCAGGCCGCCGAAGGCGTGGGGCTCAGACGGGGTGAGCCGAACCGGCGGGTTGAAAGGCGGGAGGTAATCATCGACCGTTGTCTGGTCGGGGATGTCAACGACTTCGTAGGTGTGGGAGAGGGCGAAGGCGTCGAGAATAACCATACTCGGGATGAGGAGAGCTTCCGAAACCTTGAACGCCTGGATAACGGTGTCCAGAACCTCCTGGTTCGAGGCACAGTAAAACTGAATCCAGCCCGTGTCGCGCTGGGAGAGGCTATCATTCTGGTCGGTCCAGATGCTCCAGCCAGGCGCCATGGCCCGGTTGATATTCCCCATGACGACTGGCATCCGGCCGCCCGAGGCCCAGTGGAGAAGCTCGTGCATCAAGGTTAGCCCCTGGGCCGAGGTCGCCGTGAAGGTGCGCGCGCCGGCGAGCGAGGCCCCAATGCACGCCGCCATGGCCGAGTGCTCGGATTCGACCTTGATGAACTTGGCGTTGAGCTCGCCCGAGGCGCACATCTCCGATAGGAGCTCGACGACCTGGGTCTGCGGCGTGATGGGGTAGGCAGCAATAACCTGGGCGCGGCTGAGCTGGGCGCCCCAGGAGAGGGCATGATTTCCCATGATGACTTTCTTCATTTCCGTTCCTCCACCATGGCGATGCACTTGGTCGGGCATTCCTCGGCGCAGATGCCGCAGCCCTTGCAGTAGTCGTAGTTGATGACCGGAAACTCATTTTCGATGAAAATGGCCACGTCCGGGCAGAACTTCCAGCAGATGCCGCACTGGATGCATTCAGCCAGGTTAATCTCGGGGCGGATGTTGCGCCAGGCGCCCGTCTTGTTGAAGAGCATCGACCCGACCGACATCGGCATCAGGGGGACGTCCTTCTCCGATTCAAAGATGATTTTGGCGGCTTTTTTCTTTTGTTTTTGTTGTTTTTGATTCATCTTCGTCCCTTTCCCGACAAATAAAATGGAGGGGCAACAGCTGACGGAAGAATGCTTGCGCGATAATCACTATTATTACTATATATTATATCGGAATAATAAATTATCTGCCAGGGTCATCCCTTCCATCTCGCCTGACCTGCCATCTGAGCCATCCGAGCCATCCGAGCCATCCGAATTGCCAACCTATCCTCCTCTATCCTCCTCTATCCTCCTATCTGTAGCATCCGCAATATCAATACCGTCGTACTTGGTATTCCATCCGCATTATTTTACCGTCCGCACCGTCTAAACAGGCCCTTCGAATCTCTCCCCCCGTGCGACCTCATCGTCCAGGCCATCCAAACCGTCCATGATCGTCCATGATACCTTAATATCTTCATTCAACGCTATTTATACAACGCTATTTATAAAATGCTATTTATATCGTTTTCCCTGCAGCAACCTGTCGGCTCGCTCGTAGGCCTCTTGGGCGGCGGCGACGTTGGCCTCCGGCTTGATGGGCACACCCTCCTTGATGGCCTCGAGGAGGGAATCGAGCCTGGTCAGGTCTAGAATTTTGACGACGGCGCCGACGATGGCCGTGTTGACGATGGGCGCGGCCAGCGTGCCCAGCTTGTGCTTGACGGCAATCTCGGTTGCTGGGACCGTGGCCACCCTGAACCGATTCGGGAACTTGAATTCCTCTGGTTTCTTATCGCTGTTGATGATGATGATGCCGCCGTCCTTGAGTCCCTCGGTGACGTCGATAGCCTCGACGAGGGTCGGGTCGACGACGACGACATGGTCGGGTGTATAAATGCGGCTTTTGTCGTAGATGGGCTTGTCGTCGATGCGGATGAAGGCGAAAACGGGTGCGCCCCGCCTCTCGACGCCAAACTCCGGGTAAGCCTGGACGTAATTTCCTTCTTTGGCGAGGGCGTCGGCAAGGACTTTGGAGGCGACGACCGTCCCCTGGCCGCCGCGACCGTGGAAGCGAATCTCTATCATAAGCCGCCCCCGCTCAAAGCTCGAAGCTCATCACCCGGTGGGAATGGCACTGGATGTTGACGGCGGCTGGCATCGAGGCGATGTGGCAGGGGTAAGCTTCAACGTGGACGGCCAGGGCGGTGATTCTTCCGCCCATGCCCTGCGGCCCGATGCCCAGCTTGTTTATCCTATCGAGGAGGCGGCGCTCCATGTCGGCGTAAAAGGGGTCGGGGTTGTGGGAGCCGAGTGGCCGCCGGAGCAGGGCCTTTTTCGCCAGGAGAGCCGAGTACTCGAAGTTGCCGCCAACGCCGACGCCGACGATGACGGGCGGACAGGGGTTGGAGCCTCCCTTGTCGACGGTCTCGACAACGAAGTCCTCAATCCCCTCGAGGCCAGCTGCGGGAGCGAACATCCGGATGGCGCTCATGTTCTCGGCGCCGCCGCCCTTGGCGATGAACGTCACTTTAAACGCGTCGCCGGGAACGAGCTCCCAGTGGATGTAGGCGGGTGTGTTGTCGCCGGTGTTCTTGCGGCGGACGGGGTCCTCGACGACCGACTTGCGGAGATAGCCCTCCTTGTAGCCGAGGCGGGTTCCTTCGGTGATGGCCTCCCGGAGGCTTCCGAGACCGTCGTCCTTGTCGAGCTTGACATCTTCGCCCAGCTCGACGAAGAAAACGGCCAGGCCGGTGTCCTGACAGAGCCCGAGCTTCTCCTGGCGGGCGATCTCAGCGTTTTCGAGCATCTGGTTAAAGACTTCCTGGCCAGCGGGGGATTCTTCCTTGGCGGCCATGTCCTTGATCACCTTGAGGACATCCTCCTGGAGCTCGAAATTTGCTTCCTGGACCAGGTTCTTTATCCTGTCCCTGACTTCGGATAATTTTATGACCTTCACAAAATACCTCCTCGGATGGGCTAAGGTAGCAAAGCCGTGACAGCAGTGCTATGTTAGCAAAAAGTGACGTTTTAGTTTAGGACGCTGACCAGATAGTGTCAAGCAACCAAATTGGAAATTGGGGACGCCTTATCTATTTACCTAATTTTCTTATAGAAATTGGGGACGCTTTATCCTTTGATCCTTTGGGCAAAAATGGGCAAAAATGGGGACATCTTACATATTACACTAATTTCTGATCGAGAAAATCGGGTAAATGGATATACTGTCCCCAATTTGTGCCCAATTTGTGTTCATTTTTTAAAGGGCCGCCAAGAAGGCATGCACAGGCATGACCAGGATGTTCTCCGTAGGCATTTCGTAACCAGACTTGGAAAGAAGAATCCCCCTCCCGCGTTTCTTCAGGTGCCTAAAATTTTCGGCTCGGAGTGTTTCTTGATATTTAACTTCGATGAATTGGCGAAGCCGGCCTTCTCTGAAAACTATAAAATCGACTTCATGGTCAGGTTTCCAGTAAAATACTTCTCTTCCGAATTTGTTCTTCAAGTGGGCAGCAACAATGGATTCGACGAGGGCCGCTTTGGCCGACGGATTCATCATATAATCCATCGTCGTTCTCCACGGCTCAAGCGTTCCCCTCGACCAGCTCCAGAGAGCCAGAAAGATAAAAGGGTCTTTAAAATAAATCTTTTTTTGGCTTCGAAACGCCGGCGAGGGCCTGTCTATCCGTTGGGACTTAAAAAAAATGTCCCAGAGGAAGAGAAGCTCAAGGTCCTCAGCATAATCCCTGGCTGTATCGTGTTTGCCGATATCCGTCTCTCTGGAAATATCTCTCCAGTCAAAAGGATTCCCGTGTCTTTCTGAGACCCAGCTGACGATTTCTCTTAAGTAGGTCTCTTTCTTTCCAATTCGGGTGACTTCTCCGACGATAGAATCTCGATGGAGTTCAAAGACAAAATCCTCAACTTTCCCGGCCTTGAGGAAAGAATTGACAGGCCTCGGGAATCCTCCTGTCAACAGATACTGACTGAACAGGGACAAGAGCTTTTTGTCTATTAGAGACATCTCGAAAATTTTCTCTCGAAAATCTCTCAAATCCGGGCTTAAAGAAAGGGAAGGAATCTTTTCTTTCAATTCAGGGAAAAAAGCAAAGACATATTCCCGGAAGGTCAAAGGGAGAAGTCTCTTGTCGAGCCCAGCCCTTTCGCCCCTTCGCCCGGGCATTCTCTCGCCGCCTTTCTTGAGGTCCACGGCGTTCGAACCTGTCAGGATGGTCGTAGTGTTTTCTAAAGTGCCTTTGTCCGAAAGGGCCTTGATCCCTATCGCCCAGTCCCTTATGAAGGTGACCTCATCAATGAGAAGAAAGAGCCGACGGACTCTAAGCGTAGACCTCACAAACTCAACGTAGTTGCCGATCATATCGATAAGCTCTTTGAAATTTCTGATTCCCGCCAGTTCGCAATCAAGATAACAAATCTGGCGAGAATCGGCTCCTTTATCCAACAGGCTTTCGATAAGCAGCTTGAGCGTTGTCGTTTTGCCGATCTGCCTTGGACCGCGGATGATATAGACAAGATCTTCGGCAAGATAAATTTCATCTAAAAGGGAAGGACGCCAGCGCAATCGCGCATTATAAAGCTCACCAATATGCTTATCTTTTCTAATGGCAGATTTATCTGCCCACCAGGGGTTATGAACAACAAGCCTTTCGATTGTCATCTGGCCAATAAATTGGCCAAATTTAATAAAATTTGGCCATTTCGCTGGCCAATTTATCATTATTTTGGGGATTTGTCAAGGATATGTATGGCCTGAATTTTAGCCCATCGACTTACCAGATGAGGATTTGTTGGCCAGAACACGGGCCGTTTTATTAGCAATTGCCGTTCTTATCCCATTATTTTTGCCCTGGACAATCAATCCTCTTCTAATTTCTATGCGATTTAAATCTGGGAAATTTCCTTCCTGGAAATCATATTTTGAGATTTTCTTGTGTCCAATTTTTTCCATCATTTCCCTGAGTTCTTTATAGGACCAACACCATTTATGTATGAGACAGTCTTAGATTAGATTTATTCCGGGCAAAAAGAGAATTTTCAAAAGTTTGATGATTTCTTAGTTCCTCCCAATCGGGAATACACAATCTGATAATTCCCTCATTTTTTAAAATCCTATAGCATTCTTTTAAGAAAAAAATCGCGTCATCTCTCCATAAGTGCTCGAGCATATGAGATGAATAGATATAATCGACGGTTGAATCCCTGAATCTAAGTCTTCTTGTGGCTTCCCCATAGACAACAGATTTAAAGAGCCCTTTCTTATGCCAGGTATATTGCTCTTCGTTTATAATCCGGAGCTTCCATAAAAACTTAGGTAATAGAGGGATTCTCGAGATTATGATATGTCGCAAAGCGTGATCAACGCCAATCCACCCGTCTGTGTTTGAATTGAAGCAACCAAAATTTATTTTCACCATTGTGAAATCACCGGGGATTGAGGGCGAGGAGCTTGAGCTCGGTCATTTCCTCGATGGCGTAGCGCACGCCCTCGCGGCCGAACCCGCTTTGCTTGACTCCGCCGTAGGGCATGTGGTCAATCCTGAAGGTGGGGATATCGTTGATGATGACGCCGCCGACGTCGAGCCATTCGTACGCCTCGAAAGCTTTGCGGAGGTCGTTGGTGAAGACCCCCGCCTGGAGGCCGTAGATGGAGTAGTTGACAGCCTCAAGGGCCTTGGCGAAATCCTCATACGGATAAACAACGACCACCGGCGCAAAAGCCTCGAGCCAGGAGATGCGCAAATCGGGGATAACGTTCTCGAGGATGGTCGGCTCGAACATCGCTCCGTCCCGGCGACCGCCGCAGGCGACACGGGCGCCCATCCCCACGGCCTCCTCGACCCATTCCTCTGTCTGTTTGGCCGCCTCGAGCGTGATCATCGGGCCGATATCGGTCGCCTCATCCATGGGGTCTCCCATCCTGAGCTTTTTCGTCCTGGCGATGAACTCGGCCATAAAGCGATCATAAATCTTTTTATGGAGAAAGATACGCTGAATAGAGATGCATATCTGTCCTGAGTATGAAAAAGATCCGGTGACGATGCGGGGGATGGCGAAATCAAGGTCGGCATCGGGTTCGACGACAGCGGCCGCATTCCCGCCGAGCTCGAGGGTGACCTTCTTTTGATAGGCCTTCTTCTTGATCTCCCAGCCGACAGCCGGGCTGCCGGTGAAGGTCACCTTCTTGACGACGTCGTCGGTGAGGAGGATTTCGGCTTCCCGATAACCGGATGGGAGGACATTCAGCCCTCCCGGCGGGTAGCCAGCTTCGGTGACAATTTCGCCGAGAAGGAGCGAAGTGATGGGCACCTGAGAGGCGGGCCGAAGGATAACCGTATTCCCGCAAGCCAGGGCTGGTGCAACCTTGTGGGCGACGAGGTTGAGCGGGAAGTTAAACGGCGTGATGGCCGTCACAACGCCCACCGGAAACCGGCGCACCAGGCCCCAGCGCCGCGCCGTCGCTGGAGTCAAATCAAGAGGAATGAGCTCGCCGCCGAGCCGCTTCGCCTCCTCGGAAGCGATATCAAAAGTCATCACTGCTCTATCCACTTCTGCCCTTGCCTCCCGGATGACTTTGCCTGCCTGGAGAGTGATCGAGCGTGCCAGCTCCTCTTTCCGCCTCTCGATATCCTGGCATATTTTTTCAAGAATAACCGACCGTTCATAACTTGAAAGCCGTCGCGTCTTCTCGAAGGCATTCTGGGCCGCGGCCAGGGCCTCCTCGACCTGCTCCCTGGAGGCGAAATGGACTTTGCCGACCACACTCTGGTCGTAGGGCGACTTGATTTCCTTGACGCTTTTCGATTCCTTCCACTGCCCATTTATCAGAAGCTTATACTCTTCTTTCATCTCACCCTCCTGAAATGGGGACAGTTTATATATTCACCAAATTTTTTCACCAAATTTGTTTCCCATTTTTGCTCTCGTTTTTTTTTCTATTAAGGTGATTATTTATCCTGCATCCTGTCGCCAGTTTTACCTTATTATTTATCCTGCTCCAAGTTTTGCCCGTTTTCACACGCATTCTTTGGAAATTAGGTATGCTGTCATCAAAATTATGCCGATGTATATTTTTTTTAGCATCGGGAAAATATGGGAGGAAATATGGTAAATATGTAAACTGTCCCCATTTTTCCCCATTTTTTATTAGCCTTTCATTCTATATGAATTGTACAGGTTTTTCAGCAGGAGGGCATCGGCCTCCAAGTTCGGACTTTCACAGATCACCATGCCTGCCGCCCCGCAGTCCTTGAGCGCGCGGACCCAGCTATCGTAATGGAAATCCGAATCCCTGAGGTCAAGATGCTTGATCTCGCCTTTTCCTCCGTACAAAGCGCCTGAGATATGAACATGAAGATTTTTGATGGCTTCCCCCCCGAGCTTCTTTGCGACCTTCTTCAAGATGCGCTGGAAATCCTCGTAGGAATTGACGCCACCCTCACGGGCATGGATATGGGCAAAATCGAGGCAGGGGAGAAGCCCCTCCACATCGCGGCACATGAATAAAACCTCGTCGAGCGAGCCGAACTGGGCCTTCCTTCCCATCGTCTCAATACGC
Organism: uncultured Eubacteriales bacterium; assembly: GCA_964445305.1. Lineage (GTDB taxonomy): Bacteria > Acidobacteriota > Aminicenantia > Aminicenantales > UBA8522 > CAYUKK01. The sequence goes on along the minus strand of CAYUKK010000121.1, from coordinate 3,279 downwards.
ATCGTCACCGGACTTTTTTCTGCCCTAAGAAGCGACAATACCTCCTGGATTCCAGCTCTAATGGTTTCGTAAGTTTTTTCGGGCGAGCTATGGCCATAGTAGCCACCGTGGAAGACGACGTTCGTCGCTCCGCACTGAGCCGCCATGCGGCAGGCAGCAGCCAGCCTTTCCTGACTGGCCAGCCTCTTCCCCTGTTCGGGCGAATTGAGGTTAATGAAGTAAGGAGCGTGGGCGCTCAACCGGACATCCAGTGCCTCTGCCTTTTTTTTTATTTTTTCAGCCGTGTCGCTACTCATCTTAACCCCCCTGACGAACTCGACCTCGAGGCAGTCGAGTCCCATCTTCCGGACGTGCTCGATGGCCTCGAGTGTTGTCGAAACCGGTGTCGAAAGGGGAACGCCGGCCGTGCCAAAGAGTAGCCTCTCTGGCTCTGCGGTTGCCTGGACTTGCCTCGTAACCGAGCTCGATATCGCTCGAGCGCCGGCCTGCGTCTTAAAAGCAAAAATCATCGGCCTTTCCACGGGAGTCGAGGAATTTGCTGACGATGCGCATGGCGCAGTATTTGCCGCACATGGAACAGGCCTTGCTTCGAGACCTCCTTCGCTTGCGGATGGCCGCGAACCTTTCCGGGTCGATGACGAGCTTCCGCTGGGCATCCCAGTCGAGCCGCTTTCGCGCCCGCGAGAGCAGGAGGTCACGCTCGAGCGCACCTCTTATGCCCTTGACGATGTCGGCGGCATGGGCGGCGATCTTAGAGGCGATGAGGCCATCCCGCACATCTTCGACTGTGGGAAGACCCAGGTGCTCGGCTGGCGTCACGTAACAGAGAAAGTCAGCCCCTGCCGCCGCCGCAATCGCTCCGCCAATGGCCGAGACGAGATGGTCATAGCCGGGCGCGATATCGGTGACGAGGGGGCCGAGCACGTAAAAGGGTGCCTCGTGGCAGATCCGCTTCTGGAGCTTGACATTCATCTCCACCTGGTCGAGCGGCAGATGACCGGGCCCCTCGACCATGACCTGGACACCCGCCTCCCATGCCCTCTTAACGAGTTCCCCAAGTGTGAGGAGTTCCTCCAGCTGCGGCCTATCCGTGGCATCGAGGATAGACCCCGGCCGGAGGCCGTCGCCGAGACTGAGCGTGATGTCGTAGCGCCGGGCAATATCGAGCAGCCGGTCGTACTTTGCATAGAGCGGGTTTTCCTTGTCCTGGTGAACAATCCAGGCGAGATGGAACGCACCGCCTCTTGAAACAATATCAGCCACCCGGCCCTGCTTTTTCAGGCGGTCGATGGCCTTTTGCGTCAAGCCGCAGTGAACGGTCATGAAATCCACCCCCTCCTCCGCTTGCGCTTCGATGGTCGAGAAAAGATCGTCCTCAGTCATTTTGACGATCGAGCCGCGTCGGTCAATGGCCTCAATAGCTGCCTGGTAGATAGGCACCGTGCCCAGGGGGATGGGCGACCGACTGAGAATGCGGCGCCTGATCTTGCGGAGGTCACCGCCGGTGCTTAAATCCATGAGGGAATCAGCGCCGTATTTGAGCGAGACGGCCACTTTCTTGAGTTCGTCCTCGACTCTCGGGAAGTCGGCTGATGTTCCGATATTGACATTGACCTTGGTGCGGAGGGAAAAACCTATTCCGGACGGCTTCTGAGGGCCTCCTCGGGTTTGGAGCGCTTCCCGGGCTTGCCGTGGACCTCTGGCTGGGCGTGCCTCGGTCCCCCAGCCCGTGCTTTTTGAAATGTGCCTGGGATTAAAGGGGATAACGACTTTTCCCGAGGCGATGAGAGCTAAAAGAGAGTCCGGATCAACGCCTTCCTCCGCCGCCACTTTCCTCATGGCCGGGGTGAGCCTTCCCCGGCGGGCATATTCTAATTGGGTCATTTTCTTTTGACATTATAGTTTACATCCGCCCGCCCAGGATTACAACTGGCTTTCAAAAATGGGGACAGTTTATTTATTTACCCAATTTTTTTATGAAATTACTTTAAAACTTAAGAATTATGCTCCCAGCACCACGCCAGGCTGCCAGGCCATGTTATATATATGCTCTTGGATTCTTGAATATCTCTTTTCGATACTTCCTGAACTGCTTTCTGACCGGGGCGAAAATGGGTAAATAGGTAAACTGTCCCCAATTTTTGCCCAATTTTTGATTACTTCTTAAATTCAACCGCTATAGCCATCCAGACCTTGACTCTGATTCCCTTGATGGTCGCGGGTTCAAACTCCCACTGCCTCACCGCCCGCTGCGCCGCCGCATCGAGCTCAAAAGCTCCTTTGATGCCCCGGATGATTTCTGTCTTCAGAACTCGGCCCGTCTCGGCAATAAGAGCGTTGACGATGACCGTCCCTTCAACCTCTTTCCCCCTCAGCGAAGAGGGATAGATGGGTGTCACTTGCTTAACCGGAACCGGCCGAGTCTCCACTAAATCCAAAGGAACCGTGTCTCCTTCCTTAATTCGGTCGAGGCTTAAGGGCTCCCCTTCGCTCACTTCTTTCCCAGACCCTTTTTCGGCCTTCTTCCGAGCTTCTCCTTTGGTGGCTTCTTTGATTTCCTGCCCGCCTTTCCCCTCGCCCTCGGTCGTTTCCAGCGCCGTTTTCTTTGTCACACCTGGATTTTCCTTATTTTTCGCTGACTTTTCTTCCGCTCTCTCAGCATTGGCTACGCCTGAAACCTCGATGGTCTCCGCTTTCCCCGGCAACTTGATATTATAAAGAGCCAGAAGACTATCGAGCTCTGGCTGCATTGATTCGAGGAGGCGGATTGAGGCAAACTCCTCCTCGCCGAGAAGCTCAGCCGCCTGACGCAGGTATTCTTCGCTCTTCGTAATATTTTTGAAATGGTAGTGGCAAATCCCGAGATAGGTATAGGCTTTAGCGAGAAGGCCCTTATCCTGCGCCAGACCGAAGGCGGCGATTTCGAGGCTCTTAAGAGCCCGCGCGTAATCGCTTCGTCCCAATTCCTTCTCGGCTTTTTCCAGCATTTTCAAGTAGAAAGGGTCGACAGATACGGGCGGGCGACTTTGTGCTTCCCATCCCAGAGCAAAAGAGAAAAGGATTACCAGGGACAGAGCGGCAGAAGCGACGGTCGCGACCAAAAAAAGACAGATAATTTTCCGGTTTCCGCTCATTCTTTTTATGGCTTCTTGTCTTATTTATTTATAGCCTACAGCGTTTATGTTGTCAAAACCCAGCCAGCCCAAAATTGACATTAGAAAATTCTCGTCAACGAAGAGTGCTTGTCATTCTGAGAAATTTACAAGATGGGAAGCGCAC
>CAYUKK010000120.1:0-2804 GCA_964445305.1 uncultured Eubacteriales bacterium | reverse complement strand
CAAGAGACGATGAGATTCCTTGGTTTTCCCCTGATGCGATACATTGATATCAATGATTCCGAGCAGGTTCTGAGAGCTATCCACCTCACCCCTGAGGATATGCCGATTGACCTCATCATTCATACTCCTGGGGGGCTCGTCCTTTCAACTGAGCAAATAGCCCTGGCCCTGGTTCGCCATAAAGGCAAGGTTACGGTGTTTGTGCCTCATTATGCCATGTCGGGAGGAACATTGATCTGCCTCGCCGCTGACGAAATTGTCATGGATGCGAATGCAGTGCTTGGGCCCGTCGACCCCCAATTGGGCGAGTTTCCAGCCGTTTCCATCCTCAAGGTGGTCAAGGAGAAGCCTATAAGCGAGGTCGATGACCGAACGCTTATTCTCGCCGATGTGGCTGAAAAAGCCCTGCGGCAGATGAGGGATTTTGTCACTGAACTTATCGCCAGCCGCACTGACCGCGAGAGTGCTGAAAAGCTCGCCACCATTCTCACGGAGGGTCGCTGGACCCATGATTATCCCCTTACCTGTGAGGAAGCTAAGAAACTGGGACTTCCGGTGTCATGTGGCATGCCAGAGGAAATTTATTCCCTGATGGAGCTTTTCCCGCAGGCCGCACCCCAACGACCGTCGGTTCAGTATATTCCGGTCCCCTACAAAAAAGTCGCCAATGAGGAAAAACGGCCATGATTATCCACGAGCATCGCCTCCGCTTTCCCTATAATGAGCGAAGCGTCGTTGGAGGAGGATTTGGATGTCCAAGGGGACTAAACTGGCTCTCGTTCTCGGCTCTGTCCCTTTTCTGACCCTGGTCTTTGCTCTCCCGCTCGTCAACAGAATCAAGCCCATCGTCCTGGGGTTGCCGTTTGTCCTTTTCTGGATCATCCTCTGGGTCTTTTTGACGCCTTTTGTTCTGATGGCTGCTTACCGATTAGAGAAAAAATTCACCCGGCGAAACGGGAAAGGGGAATCGTGAACACAGCGCTCCTCATCATCCTGGCCACCATCGTCATTTCAGCAGCCGTCGGGGTTTATGCCGGCCGCAAAGTCAAGATGAACCTGGAGAACTGGACTGTGGGTGGCCGCCGCTTCGGCGTCATTCTCATCTGGCTTCTTATGGCCGGAGAAATCTACACGACTTTCACTTTCCTGGGAGCGAGCGGCTGGGCCTATTCACGGGGAGCCCCAACTTTCTATATTCTCATCTACGGCACGCTCGCCTACACGGTCTCCTTCTTCATCCTGCCGGCCGTCTGGAGGGTGGGAAAGCGCCAGGGCCTGCATACCCAACCTGATTTTTTTATCCATCGCTACGAGAGTCGGGGACTCGGCGTGCTCGTCGCGGCCATCGGCGTCCTGTCCATCCTCCCCTATCTCCAGCTCCAGCTGGCTGGCCTCGGCCTCATTGTCGAAGTGGCGAGCGAAGGGGCCGTCGGTTCCAGGTCGGCTATCCTTCTCGGGTTTGTGCTGACATGCGCTTTCGTCTACACGAGCGGCATCAGGGGGACGGCCTGGGTTTCCGTCATCAAGGATGTGATGATGATCGCGGCCGTGGGCATCGTCGGCATTGGCGTTCCCCACATCTATTTTGGTGGGTTCGGGAAAATGTTCCAGGCCCTTATGGAGAAACACCCCGGTCACCTCACTTTTCCGGGAGCGACAGCGAACATGGATGTCCCATGGGTTATGTCGACGGTCATTCTGACGGGCCTGGGTTTTTACATGTGGCCACACGTTTTCGCCTCAGCCTTTTCGGCGCGGAGTGCCGAAACGATAAAAAGAAACGCGACCATCATGCCCTTCTACCAGATTCCCATCTTGCTCGTTCTCATGGTCGGGTTCACCGCACTTCTCGTCATTCCGGGGCTTGCCAACGGCGACATGGCTTTCCTCGAGCTTGTCCGCCGCACCTATCCCTCCTGGTTCCTCGGGTTTATCGGGGCGGCGGGCGCCGTCACAGCCATGGTGCCGGCTTCTGTGCTCGTTCTTTTTGCTGCCACGCTGTTGGCCAAAAATGTCTACCAGGCTGGTTTCGCGCCGCGGGCTGGCGAAGAAAAGGTTCTCGTCCTGTCAAGATTCTTGGTTCTTCTCATCATGGTCCTGGCGCTTTTTCTGGCTTTCTTCTTTCCCCATGCCCTGGTTAACCTTCTCCTCATCGGCTATGATGGGGTGAGCCAGTTTTTCCCAGGTGTTGTCCTGGGGTTATTCTGGAAAGGAGTGCAGCGCCGCGGAGTCGTTTGGGGTTTGGTGATCGGGTTTGTTCTGGCGGCGATTCTTGTCTTCAGCCGGCACGACCCTTTCCTGGGCCTAAACGCTGGTTTTATAGCTCTAACCGTGAACGCTATGGTGACGGTGCTCGTCAGCCTGTTCGGCAGGAGTCGACAACGACCTGGCTCTTCTCCATAATGATAACGATTTTGATTGGAACAGGGAAGTTTCGCCGCTCAAGGCGTGGGATGGACGAGCTTTCTGGGTCGAAAAACCATGGAGGCGAGCAATGGGCGAGAGAAAAATGAATGAGGGCAAAGAGCTGGCCGATTTGAAAAAAGAAATCACCACCCTGACCGACGAGCTCGTTCGCTGGCGACGGGATTTTCACCGGCATCCCGAGATAGCCAACCAGGAAAGGAGAACCGCCGAGGTCCTCCGTCGCCAGCTCGAACATCTTGGGCTCCGTGTCAGGCCGGCCGCCGAAACAGGGCTCATCGCCCTCCTCGAAGGAGCTGGGAAAGGAAAGACGATTGCTCTGCGCGCGGATATGGACGCTTTGCCCCTTCAGGAGGAGGGAGACAAGCCTTACAAGTCGC
>CAYUKK010000119.1:0-10701 GCA_964445305.1 uncultured Eubacteriales bacterium | reverse complement strand
CGATGGTTGACCTAAGGACAACCTACATGGGTCTCGAGTTGCGCAACCCGATTATCGTCGGCAGCAGTGAGCTCACGGGCACTCTCGCCGGCATCGAGCGCGCCGAAGAGGCTGGCGCTGGGGCTGTCGTGCTTAAATCTTTTTTTGAGGAGCAATTCGCTTCGGAGGTTAGCTCCGAGGAGAGAGGGCGCTTCGCTTACCCCGAGGCGATGGATTACCTTGAGCGAGGCGGGCTTCTCGAATACGCAACCCAGAACAAGGTCCGGCTTGTTGAGGAGGCTAAGAAGAAAGTCAGTATTCCCGTCATCGCCTCCATCAACTGCCGGACGCCCCGGCTGTGGCCGCGATTTGCCCGTCATTTTGAGGATGCGGGGGCCGATGGCCTCGAGCTCAACGTCTACTTTCTCCCTTACAGGCTCGACATCCCTGGCACGGAGTACGAGAATTCTCATCTTCAAATCCTTGAGGAGGTTAAGGATTCGGTGTCCATCCCCGTGTCGATGAAGCTCTGTTCCAGCCTTACGGCCGTGCCCTATCTGAGCAAGAGGCTGGTCGATAGAGGTTGCCAGGGGCTTGTCTACTTCAACTGGTTTCTTCAGCCCGAGATCGACCTTGACCGCCTGAAAACGCGCAACGTCATTGGCCAGGGCGATTTCCATCAGACTTTGCGCTGGGTTGCCCTGTGTGCCGGTCGGGTGGGTTGTGATGTCGTCGCGTCAGGCGGAATCCAGAGGTCAGAGGATGTGGTCAAGCTCCTCCTGGCTGGCGCGACGGCTGTTCAGGTCGTCTCTCTTCTCTTCCGCCAGGGATGGGAGGCTGTCCCGGCTTTGGTGGAGGGGCTCAGCTCCTGGATGGAGGAGCACGGTTTCCGGTCAGTCGAAGAATTTCGGGGCGAGCTTTCATGGAAAAAGCTCCAGCTGGATGTTCCCGATTCCAGGCAGGTGGAAGCCTACTTCAGGACCCAGTACATCAGGGTTTTTTCAAAGCAAGAGTGAAGATTTTAACCCAGAAACCCATGACTCAAACTTAAAGGAGGGGGAAAATGGAACGGATTACAGAAATTTTTGTCGTTTTGGAAAACAGGCCGTCGGTGCTTGGTGAGCTGTGCAGCCGCCTGGCGGAGAGCGATATCAACATTGAGGCCATCGGCGTATTCCAGGACACGGCCAAGCTTTACGTCAAGAACGTCAGCAAAGCCATGAAGGTGCTGAGCAAGTGGAACTACACGACAGAACTCCGCGATGTGCTCTTTGTCGAGCTTGAAAACAAGCCTGGCGCGCTGGCCGAAGTGACGACTAAGCTGGGCAACAAGGGAGTCAACATCGAGTACTGTTACGGCACCCTGAGCAGGACGGGTGACAAGGTGGCGGTCATCCTGGACGTCTCCGACCTAGAAAAAGCCTTGTCGATTTTGGGCGGGAAATAGAGCCTGAAACCTCTCTCCCGAGAATTGCTCGCCTCAGGTCCCTCGGGAAGGCAGGACGCGCTTTATTTTTTCCAGCAGAACAGAAAAAGGCAGGGATTTGGAGATGAACTTATCCGTTTCGTGTCGGGTTGGGTCCAGTTTGTCGATCACGGCCTGGGGAGCGAAGACAAAGAGGGGGATGGTTTTCAGGCTTTCGTCCGCGCCCAATTTCTGGATGCTTTGGTGTTGATCCTGGCGTGAAGTGATAAAATCGAAGAGGATAATGTCCGGAGGTTGTTTTCGCGCTTCGTCCAGGCCTTTTTCTGGAGAAGGGGCAGAGCAGACGTCGAAGCCTTCTTTTTTGAGCCAGCGTTTTACCTCATCGACAAAATCATTGTCTTGATCAATGATGAGAACCCGACTCCTGGGTTGGCCGACCATTTCTTCTTCGAGGAGGGTGCTCTTGACCATTTCGAGCAGGACGCCAGGGTTGTAAGGTTTGGTGACGTAGAACTTAGCGCCTTTCTCCAAGGCCTGGATTTCATCGGCAGAGCTCGTCCGTGCGGTCAAGTAGATGACGGGAATCGAAGACGTCAGGCTCGATTTTTTGATGGTATCACAAACTCGGTGGCCATCCAGCCCTGGCATCATGATGTCCAGGATGATCAAATCCGGCCGCTCCCGACGGGCGACTTGTATTCCCCTGATGCCGTCCTCAGCCGAAAGAACCTCGTACCCCTCAATCTGAAGCCGGGCTTTGAGCATCTTCACAAAGTCCGGCTCATCATCAATGATGAGGATCTTTTTCTTGGCCATGGTTTTCGCCTTGGTTTTATTCTACCTCAAGGGAAGAACTCGAGCCAATGTTTTTCTCTTTTCTTTTGTCGGTTGAGTCGAAAAATAGGGCCCTCATCCTCCGATGACGGATTCAATAATGAAGAGAACGTCCTCTGGCTCGATGGGCTTGGCAATGAACCCCTCCGCTCCGAGAAGGCGGGCTTTCTCCTCGAGCTTCCCGGGAGATAAGAGGCTGGACATGACGAAGACAGGGATAGTGGATGTCTCGGGCGCTTTCCTCAGGTTAGCCAGGACGCCTTCCCCACCCCCGGCTGGAAGGACAAGGTTGAGAAGGATCAAGTCGGGCTTTCGGGTGAAGGCCTGCTTAAGGCCGCTCACGCTGTCGAGGGCGACGGTGACCTCAAAGCCGCGCTCGCTGAGCATGGCCGTGACGGCCCGGCCAAACTCCAGGTCATCATCGATGATGAGGATGCTGCGGCGCTGAGTTTTCTTGGCTGCCTCTGGCCTCGGTTGGCCCAAGCCTTCTTCTTTTTTTGGCAGAGGAATCTTGAACTCAGCTAAGGCCGACTGGAGCATCGTGTCGACGTCTTCTTTCTCAACGGTCTTTCGTTTTGGTTTCTTTTCTGGTTTTTCTTCAGCAGTAACGAACTTTTCGATCGTCTTGAAGAGTTCCTTCGGGTCATAGGGTTTCTTCACGTAGGCAGCTATCCCTTCCTGGGAACAGGCTTTGATGAAATCGGGCGAGCCGACCGCGGAGAGGGCGATAATGGGAATGTCCTTTGTTTCCGGGCATGCCTTGAGCTGGATGGTCGCATCGAGGCCGTGCATGTCGGGGAGGATCATGTCCATGAGGATGAGCCGGGGTTTCTCCCTCCTGGCAAATTCGATTCCCTCGCGGGCCTTACCCACAGAAATCACCTCATAGCCGCGCGCCTCCAGACGCAATTTGATGAGTTTGTTTTGATCGGGTTCGTCCTCAATGACTAAGATCTTGGGCATCCTTTTTCCTATTTCTGGTCGAGCCATTTGCCCAGCTCGACGGCATCTTCGGGAAAAGAAAAGGACGAAGCCTCCAGGCTGGTCTTATCGCGGAGCCAGGCATCGCTTAGAATATGGGCGTTGAGAATTTCCTTCATCCTTTCCAGGACATAGGGAGCATCCTTTTTTTTGGTATCGGGGAGGAGGAGGAAGAACTGGCCATTCTCGGCGAGCACCGTATCGCCGCGCCGGCGGAGGGATTTTTTGAGCAGGTTGACCATGGTGGTCATGGCCAGTGAGGCCTTGTCGTCAGCCTCCCCGCGGAGGGCGGCCCAGTTGCGTAAGGAGAATACGAGAACAGATAATTCACCCTTCTTCTCCACGGCATCCTGGATCATGGTGGAGAGGCATTCTTTTAGTCGCTCCTCGAAGCTCCGTTTTGGAAGGGAGAAGGTCACCACTGTCCCCGCGCCGAGCTCGCTCTCCACCCAGACGCGGCCACCATGGAGGGAAACAAGCCCTTTGACGATGGACAGGCCGAGTCCGGTGCCCTTTTCCCCGGGGCCGTCCTTCCTCCCGAATTGGGTGAACTTATCGAAAATCTTGGGCAGGTCATCCTGATGGATGCCGATTCCAGAATCCTCGATTCGGCAAAGGATTTCTTTTTCTTTCTCCTCGACCGAAACGCGGATAAACCCTCGCGACGTGAACTTGACGGCATTGTCCAAGAGGTTCCACAGGATCTGATTCAGCTTATCCTCGTCAGCCCAGAGAAGGGTTTTTTCTTCCGGAAGCTCCATCCTCAAGGCGAGGCCTTTTTCTTTGACCTTGGGCTCAAAAGCCTGGACGGTCATTCGAACGAGGGCATTGATGTCGACCTCCTCTTTTCTCAGCTCGACCTTCCCTGCTTCCATTCTCGAGATATCGAGAAGGTCGTTGATGATGCGGGCTAACCTGTCGATGTTGTTCCGGGCGATGGCCAGGATTTCTGTCTGCTGGTCATTGATCTCGCCAGGGACCTTATCCATAATGAGGCTGATCGCTTCCTTCGTAATGGCAAGAGGTGTGCGCAGCTCGTGGGAGACCGTGTTGATGAACTCATCCTTGAGTTTTTCCATCCGGATGTGTTTTTCGACTTCGAGCCGGAGTTCTTCGGCCTGCTTGCGTTCGGTGATGTCCCGGATAGTGACCAAAGAGGCGGGCCTTTCTTGCCAGGTGATATCGACGGCCTGCATTTCCCCCACTTTCTTCCCGCCATCAGGCAGGAGAATCTCAATTTCTATCGCCTTACCGAAGTCGAGTGAATAGCCAAAGGGCTGACCCAGAATGTCTTTCTCCGGTCGGCCAAAAAGTCGTACCGCCGCCGGGTTGATAAAAACGACCCTGCCCCCTTGGTCGATGATGAGGATCGATTCGGCGATCCGGCTGATGATGCTGAAGATGCGCGCTCCAGCCGCAGCCAGGCCGGCAGCCAGGAGATCGTCTGGAGGGGAGGTGTCGCGGAGAGGAGCCGCTTTCCTCTTCGAGATCAGGAACTTCCCTACGGGAAACTTAGGCATTTATGAAACTATCGCTCTTTCACCCCTATTCTATAAAAGAAGTCTGAGGGAAAGCAATCAACTTTCCTGTCCTTCTTCGAGCGGCCAGAGGGAGAGGCCGGGAAAATCGGCTTGGGGGAGACGCTCGAGCTTCCCTCCTCTAAAGGAAAGGAGGATGATTTCGGCGATAAATATCTGGCAGCCCGGGAGCAAGTGGCCTCCGTGGGCTCGACCATCCGGGTCGGAGATGACAAGATGGGCATGGACAAAAGGTTTTCCTTCCTTGAGGGAAATGTTGCCGGAGAGGTGACAGATTTCGAGCTCGCCGGCAAATTCTTTGACCGCGTAGCGAGCTTCCCGGGGGAGGAAGATACCGAGGCTGGCCTTTTTCAGGGCGCCTATTCCAGAAATTTGACCGAGAGCAATAGCTTTCTGGCTGGCCAGTGCCTCGAGCTCTTCAAGAAGGTCAGAATTCGGCCGCAGCCTCTGGATATAAATCCTGTCGAGGGATACAGAATCCATGATCACCCTCCTTTCATATGGAGATTGAATTCCGCCACTGTCTGCGCCATACTTCTCATTCTAACAGAGAATCTCGTAACATCGGAATGAATTCAATTTGATTTGTCCCCTGTTTAAAGGAAAAGAGGTTCCAAAAGAAGCAGAGCTCAGATGAAAAGCGTCGCCTCGGCCGCCTGGGCATGTTCGATAAAGGAGGCAACCCCGACGCAGGCCTCGACTTCGGGAATCATGTCCTGGCGAGAGATCTCCATGACCTCCATGCTCATCTGGCAGCCGAACATGCGGACGCCCAAATCGACCGCCGTCTGGCGAAGCTCCAGGAGCGAGGCAACGCGCTTTCTCTTCATCATTTTCTTGAACATCCACCGGCCCAAGCCGCCCAAGCTCAGCCGGCTCGGCGAAGCCTTTTCCAAGCCGCCGCGGTATACCAGCCCGAGGAGCCGCCCGAGAAAGCTCCGACCGGTAAATGTCTTCCTCTTGAGGGCCCGCAGCCCCCAGAAAGTAAAAAACATGACTACCTCCATGCCCGAGGCGGCAGCCCCGGTGGCGATGACAAAGGCGGCGAAAAGCTTATCCATATCGCCGCTGAAAACGACCATGGCCAGCTTTTTCTTCTTTTCCTCGGCCATTTCCTCTCCTTTCGGGTCACACGCGTGGCGGTATAAAACATACAATTATAATTATACCAAATTTATCGAATCTATAGAAATAATAAGAATAAAACCCAAAGCACTTTTATTTCCGTGATCATAACAAAACTCTTATTGAGTATGGATGACACAGTGTTAGTCCCCGCCATGGCCGCAACGGCGGGGGTTCGGCTTTGGTCACAAAGCCGAGGGGTTCCAGGGGAACTCGTCCCTTTGGTCGCCTGACGCTTTAAAGCGTCTGAGATAGGCAGGCAGGGAGCGAAGCAAGCGTCGAAAAGAGGAAAGCGGAGTTCTATTTTTTTTCTTCCTGGGGATAGAGGAGAGCGTTGAGGAGGAATTTGTATGTGCCATGGGATTGAGCGCGGTGCTGACAAGCGATGCCGATGAGGATGATGCGGCCGCTTTTATAAGAAGTATCGACCACGGCCGCCCGGCGGGCAATCAAATCTTCCCCGAGGAGCCAGCCGCTGAGAAGGATATCGCTTTCGGGAAAGGAGGCGACGACTTTTCGATCCCATTCGGGAAGCGGAAGCCGCGTGCTCATGGCCAGGCTATCCGAAAACATGACCGCCGCTTTTTCGGGCATGCCATAGCCAATGGGAATGGTGTTATCGACCTCAACGCGGAGGAGGGAAGTGGGGCAGAAAAATTTTGTCCTTTCCACCCTTTCCAGGGCGTTGCGCACGGGAACCTGGAGGTCGCTGATGGCCAGCTCGCAGGCCTGGTTCATCATGACGAGGATTCCTCCCGCCTCGACAAAGGCCTTGAGCGCCTCTACTCCTTCTTTTTCGATGCCCCCTTCGTATTCGGGGGGATAGTTGGCCGTGAAAAAGCGCGCGTATTCTGAGGCTTGGCTCGGCTTTCCTGTCTTGATGATGTCAGGATTTTCATCGGCGAAAACGATGACATCGTATTGAGCCCGGAGGTCAACTTTTTTTCCCTTGGCAGCTTTGAAGGCGTCGTTATGGATGGTCTTATAGGGTATGCCCATGTCATCGAAAACATAGCGCGTCCAGCCCTCGTCCATGTTGCTCCGCCAGGATTGATAGAGGGCAATCCGGGGCAAGCGCAGCGGTGATTTAGCGATGGAGACAATGTCCTGAAGGGAGTAGGCCCGAACCTTGAGCTTTTCGATTAAACCAGGCAAGCTTTTCTGAACATCGGGGCTGTTCTTGACAAGGAAGCTCCCGGCGGCGGCTTCAAAACCTTCGGCTTGGACGGACTCTTTTGAGCGGTAAACTTCGGCCTTCTGGTTGAGGAGGGCGAAGGCGGCGGTGTAGGAGGCGTTAGCCCGACAATCGAAAAGGAAATAGGGAGAGGAAGCATCAACGGGTTGACTGGGCGGAGGGGGCGCTTTCTCGAGCTTCTCGAGGTTCGCCGCAAAGGTCTCTGTCACCTCATCGCAGGCAACGCCCATCTGGAGAGGGAGTGTCCAGGCCGCATTGTCGTAGGGGGGAATGGGTGGTCCGCCCGGATACTGACGGAGGTCAGGGTATTTTTGCCGTTCGAGCAAAGCCCAGGCATAAGGCTTGTAGGGTTGGGCCAACTTGACGACAAAGGAGCCAGCCGGATAAACTTTGCCGCCAGCAATGAACTGCTCCTTGGCCTGGTGAACTTCCACTCCTCCAAAGAGGAGGATATCGACCATCCGCCGGGCTGTGCCATCGTCATGCTGCGAAGCAGGAATGACGAAGGCATAAGGTTCATTCTTGTCCCTTTTTTCGATGGAATTCTTATACATCTGGTAGAAATTGAAGAGGAAGTCCTCCTTGTGGAGGTGGGCAGTTTTGACCAGGCTAAAAGTTAGGGTGAGCTCGTAGTCGACCAGATCGCGCAAGCGCCACCAGCCTCCCGGCCAGGGGTCGATGAACTCCATGCTCTTTTCATAGTAAGTTTGCGGAATCTCGTTGGGCTCGACGTAGATCGGGGAAGCTACGCGGACGGAGGCCATTTCGCTGAGGATGCCGACAACGTTGTGGAGCCACGACGTATCATCGCAGGCGCCGATCCACCAGCCCGTGTAAGAACGGCCATGGACAACCCCCTTAAACCCCTGTTTCTGGAGGTCATAGGACATGTTCGCCCCGCAGAGGTTGACGCTGCGCCAGAGGAGGGGCTGGACGTTGGGTAGAGGAGGATTCATGAATGGCGGGACGAAGAGGCGGGCTCCCGTCGACCCCATCTGGTGCTCGTCGATATGAATCTGGGGAAGCCAGTCATGGTAAAGGACTTTGGTCACGGCCCGCGTTTCGGCCAAGTTGAACATGAACCAGTCACGGTTGTTGTCGTGGCCGGCGTAGGGATGATAGAGCCAGGGCATGGGACCACCTTCATACTTTGTCCCGACGTATTTTTTGTACCAGTCCACAACCATCTGCTGACCGTCCGGGTTGATGGTGGGCATGAGAAGGACGATGACATCGTCGAGGACTTTTTCCGCGTCAAAGGGCGCTTGCCCGGTGACGAGCTTATGAGCGAACTCCATGGCCATCTGGGAAGAAGCAATCTCGGTGGCATGGATGTTGCAGGTGATGAGGAGAATGACCTTGCCCTCTCTGGCCAGGTTCCGCGCTTCTTCCTCGGACAGAGTCCTCGGGTCCCTCAGCCTCTTAACGATCTGGCGATAAGTGTCCAGCTTATCCATGTTTTTTTCGGATGTGATGACGGCCAGAAGCATGGGCTTGTTGAATGTCGAATTTCCCACCGTCAGAAGCTGGAGCTTCGAGGATTCCTCATCGAGTTTCTGAAAGTAGGCATGGATCTGGTGGAAATCAGCGAGCTTGCGGTCCGTGCCGACTCTGAAGCCAAGGAATTGTTCGGGCGATGTCTGAGCGAGAAGAAGCGCCGGGCAGAAAACAAGAAAGGCGAAGCCCAGGCCAACCATCATTTTCTTGGCATGCGAAGACATGTTCACCTCCACCCAAAAAATAGAGATATTTTCTATCACTCCACGGAATCTATGTCAATTTGGCGGTGAGACCTTGAAAAAAAGAATGAAGAAGATTTGTTCCTCCTGATAGGCGTCCGATGATTCGGATGAAGCGGGGTTCGAGGTTTTGTCGGGGAAAAGCGAAAATTTCTGGCTCGAATGCTTAAGGGCCGCAATTCGGCTGCGGCAATGTCAATCCCTGGATTGGCGAATAAGGAACATGCGGAGGAGTTGCATGGCGGCCATGGCTGTCGAGGCGACATAGGTCAGAGCGGCGGCCGAGAGAACCTGGCGGGCGCCGTCGAGTTCCCGGCCCTTCAGATAACCCCGCTCGCGGAGGAGCTGAAGAGCGCGACGGGAAGCGTTAAACTCGACCGGCAAAGTGAGAACGCTAAAGAAAACCGCACCCGCAAAGAGGAAGATGCCGATATCCATAAGGATGCTCGGGCCCTTCGAGCTAAAGAAAAAACCGACGAGAAAGATGGGGAAGGCAAGGGTGGAGCCGAAACTGGCGAGAGGATAGATGGCGTTCCGGAGATGAAGAGGGGCGTACCCCGTGTGATGTTGGAGTGCATGACCGGCTTCGTGAGCGGCAATGCCGAGGGCGGCAATGGAATCACTGGCGTAAACACCTTCGGAAAGGCGAAGCACTTTTTTCCGGGGGTCGTAATGGTCGCTGAGGTGACCGGGAGTTTTCTCGATGGCCACTTCGTTCGCTCCGCCCAAATGGAGGATTTCCTTGGCCATCAACGCTCCTGAAATGTTCGAAGACGCGAAGACGCGACTGTACTTGCTGAAAGCGCCGCGAACCTTAGCCTGGGCATAAAAGGCCAGGAGCAAGGGGGGTATCAGAAGAATAAACGTATAATCCCAGAAGAACATTTTCTTCTCCTCATTGAGATATCATTTTCTATCTTAGCCAGCCTTTTTCATTCTGTCAACCGAACTCTCCATCCCTGATTTGCCAATAGAGAATTACCATCAAGCGAAAGTGCTTGATCTTGTAACAAATTATCACGATAGCGAGTGCACCCGATGGGTGGCGTGGTTCGGGGGGCGACCTTACCCGAGACGCTGACCGTTGTTCCCCTCCGGCCTGCTCGGAAGACGCCCACCTTTTCTCAGGTCCCCTTTGATTATTCAAAGGGGGGGATTTAATGGCAAAGAAAGAATCCCCGGGGCGTCTTTCGCGGAGAGGGGTGGGGAGGTTAATGTATAAAAAACAAAGCTTTCGATAGCGCCTCGCAACGCCGACCCGAGCGTTTGATGCCACGGGAAACAGGCGAAGATCTGGGCTTCGGAATCCCAACTCCGAGCCTGGCGGGGGGTGAACCACGACTGGAACCGTCGGGTGATTGTATCGGTAAATCAGGGGACTCCGATGAGGTTGACAAAGGGGGAGGATATCATTAAGATGGCCATGACTCGGCTGAAAAAAGTGTGCATAAAGGAGGAAGAATGAAAAAATCAATACCTTGACATAAGCAGCGCTTTCATACATGCCGATAGAAGCACCCGACGGGTCCTGTCGTGGTTCACCCCCGGCCAGGCTCGGGGTTGGGATTGCGAAGCCCGCTCGTTTCCCCAGCGAGGAAACTCGCTCCGACTTAGCCTTCGCTCTTCTCTCGCTTCGCTCGAGAAACCGTGCCCGCTCAGGCTTCGACGGGCTTTCTCACCCCAGCCCCTCGCCTGTTTCCCATGGCATCAAACGCTCGGGTCGGCGGGGGGCCCCCGAACCGTGCCACCCCTCGGGTGCGCTCGCTATCGTGATAATTTGTTACAAGATCAAGCACTTTCGCTTGATGACAATTCTCTATCGGCAAATTTGGGTTGAATGGAGAATGGCCAAAGGTCTTAAGATGGCAGAGAAAGAGAGCTTGA
>CAYUKK010000118.1:0-4400 GCA_964445305.1 uncultured Eubacteriales bacterium | reverse complement strand
CTCCTGGGCAAAATAGCAGTTGCCGATATTCTTATTGAGGATGTAAGCGTCGGGATATTTTTCCAACATGGCCTGGAATATGGCTATGGCTTCTTCATATTTTTTCTCGTCAAAGAGCTGATTACCTCTATTCAGCCCCTCTTTAAGCTCTTCCGTTACAATCAATCCTTCAGCCCTTTTCAAATTGACTTTAACCTCGGGGTTCCGCTGCCATTCATTGACCTGAATGGCAATTTTTTTCGGCATAAAACCAGCCTTCTCGAAATCCACGTTCCAGTCGCCGCCAATAATCCCGAAGGCCACCCACTTGCCGCTCCTGTCAGTGGTGAGCTCGAAACCCTGCTGAACTTTCAAAGAAAAAAATTTTACCGCCACCCCCTCCAGCGGATTTCCCTGCTCATCAAAAACATAGCCGATCTGGCGTCCCTTTCCCTTGTAGTCCTGGGGAGAGGAAATTAAAGGAAAAATAACCAGGAGAGCCAGACAAATCCCGCTTTTCTTCATCAATCACCTCCGCCACTGAGGCTCGACTGACACGCCGTCTCAGGAAAAACCCCGTGCCCAATTTTCATGCATTTTTTAATGGCCATTATGGCATCTATTCTATTTTATATTAGCATCTTAATTCCGAAAAAGAAAGTGGACAAGGGCAACCCGAAATTGCCGATCAAAGCACCCGACGGGTCCTGTCGTGGTTCACCCCCGGCGCCGCCGAGCGGTCTATCTTGTTTATAATCAGTCAAGAAGATGGGTGGCATCAAACGCTCGGGTCGGCGGGGGGCCCCCGAACCACGCCACCCCTCGGGTGCACTCGCTATCATGATAATTTGTTACAAGATCAAGCACTTTCGCTTGATGATAATTCTCTATCGGCAAATTTGGGGGGCAAGACATCAAGGACACTTCTACCTAGGATCTTTTAGCTCTTAAGGACATTTTCCCTGATATTCGCTGCGTGGCAAAGCATTTTGCGTGTCTCGTGCTTCAAAATTTTAGATTCCTCTTATGGAAAAGACCACCGCCAGAACGTTGCCACAAATGCGTCCCCCCGCGGCAAAAAAAAGCCCCTTCCCCTGCCTGGGGGAAGGGGCTTTGAGCTTCTACTTCTACTCGAGGAAAAACTTAGAAAGTGAACCGGACTCCGAAGCGCGCGACCCTCGGGTTCAGGGTACCGTCGATGGCGTAGTCACTCGGCCAGGGAACCCACCGGTCTCCTACTCCGCCTGCGTAGTGGTAGTATGTGCCGTGGTATTTCTGTTGCCTGCGGATGATGGTGTCCTCGTTCATGACGTTGAAGACATCAGCCATGATGTAGATGCGGCCCGTATCGCCAAGCCGGAGAACTTTCTCGGCTCGGAAACCAAAGTTGAACAGGGGATCCAGCCGATGGGTGCCGAAAGGCACCATCCTCAAATCAGCACTGTTGCTCAGGGAGTTGGGCAGAGTGTAGTCGACATAGGTGAAATACTCATCGATGATCCAGCCTTCTCGACCCATGAAGGTGAAGGAAACGTTGATATCGAACGGGAGCTGGTAAAGGCCGGTGAGTTTGACGAGCCAACGGGAGTTGGTGTACTGGTTGAGCAGACCGCTGGCGGCGCCGATATAAGCCGAGGAATCCCGGCCTTCGTAGGCCCACAGGTTCGTTTTGCTCAGGTAGCCTTTCTCGCCGTAGAACTGCCGCTGGATCTGATAAGAGACGCTGCCGTTGAACATCCACTTGTTGGAAAGCCGCTTGTTGACGATGAGGTCAACACCCCAGTAGTCATTGTAGCGGTCGGGCTGTCTCTGGTAGAGAGTGTAAGGCGAGTAGGCCGTGGCGGTCGTGCTGGCATAATACCACTCGTGGTTGGCGGCTTCCTTGGTTGAGCCGAGGCCGGGAAGCGTTGCCGGCGGTTTTCCGGCCGAGCCCGTGTACCAGCCCTGGTTGGCGACTTCACCCGTCGTATCCTTAAACCACTTCAGACCCCAATAGAATTGGTCGTATTTTCTCCATGTTCCGACAAGAGAAACGGCGAAATCCGTGAACAGCTCCTTTTCCAGAGTCAAAATCGCTTCCGTGGTCCGGCTTGAGCCTGCGTCTCCTTCAAAGATGGTATAAGGAGCCACGGTTTTGGTCGGGTTGGTCCGGTCATAACCTCCCCAGTATAGGTCAGCGGCGTCAGTCCAGTTGCCGACGAAATTGCCAGAAGCGTCAAAGATTAAATAAGGCGCGTAGGTGGGCCCGGCTCCGCGGCGATACAGCCAGTAAAGCTCTCGCCAATCGACAATCTTATCGCCGTTAGCGTCTTTCCACCAGAAACGCAACCAGCCACTCCCTCCGCCGGGAAGCCAGTAATCGGCCATGCTCGTGCCCATAAAGTCGCCGTACATCCCGAAGGATGCCTTGGCCAGGGTCTTCCCGTCTCCCATCACATCCCAGGTCACGCCAATCCGCGGCGACCAGAACCTCCAGGCGTATTTAGAGCCATCTTTAGCAATCGCTTCAATCCTGTCTTTGAATTCCAGCCCGGGAAGGAGAGCATCGATTTTGGAAATGGTGTCAGCGGTGAAGTATTTCTTCCAAGCGTCGCTATCCTTGGCCACAGCCTCGATGGTGAAGGGGTTCATCGACGGCGTCTGATAATCGTAGCGCAAGCCTAAGTTGATGTTAATTCGGCCGACGCTAATAGTATCCTGGAAGTACCCCGCATAAGCGTCGATATGCTGGTCGCGATAGTAGCCACGGGATGGGCCGGAGATGTAATACCAGTTGCTGGGGGGCACGTCCGTCTTTCCGTCGCCGTCGAGGTCAATCTGAGGCGAGTTGTAATTTCGGTAAAGAACGTAGTTTCCGGACCAGACGGACTCTACGTACTGGTTCCTTCCGGCATACTCGAAGCCAATCTTGACGTCGTGGCTGGCACCAAACAGGTTGTCGTTGAAGTAGTTAGCCAGGAAGTTGTACTGGTTAACCGGCCGTTCGACATAATACCTGGATGCCTGGGATTCATAATATCTCTGCGCCGTGACATCCCAGATGGCTTGCTTGTTAAAATCAAGGTCGGTCATCGGCGTGAGGCTGAAACCGGCGTCGGAGAAGTTGTACTTGACGGACAGGAACAAGAAATCGCCGAACATGTGCTCGTCCTGGAGTTTGTAGATTGGGCTTCCGAAGTGATAGCGTCCTTGCTGGTAGAGCCCTTCCGGGTTCTGGACAGTGGAGGACCGGCCGTACTTGATCTTGCCGCCAATATGGGCGAAAGCCTCAAACCGGTTCTGCGGGATAATCTGGAAATTGAGCTTGGCCACATAGTTCTGAAGGAGGGTGTCATCCGGCTTTCCGTAGACGGTAAGCGTTTTGATGTCCTGGACTCCGTAGGAACCCCAAAGCCAGGCCTTGTCTTTAACGATAGGCAAGCCCAGGTTAAAGCCGAAATCCTTGTTGTTGCGAATCTTGTTGATCCCGACTGCTCCCTGCTGGGCGAATTCTGGCTTGAAGTTATCGGCCTGGAACTTCTCGTCGATGAAGTAGAACCGGCCGCCGAAACTGATTCTATTCCCCCCGCGGCGGGTGACCATGTTCAGAGCGACGCCACCCGTCTGAACGGTAACATCCGATCCACCCACGGCAATTTGCATTTCCTCAAAAGCGTCGAAGTCATAGTAGCTCGGAGATGCGCCGATTGCCGCCGGGTCGGTGATGACAATCCCATCCATGGCCCAGACATTATTATTGTAGGTCGTCGCACCCCGGCTCACGTAGGTGGATTGCTGTCCGGATTCCGCACCACCGATATTCTCACGGTCCATGATGACAGAGGGAGCCATCTGGAGAATAACCCAGGGATCCCGGGCTGTGGGGAGCGATTGGAGAATATCCTGGGTCACGTTCGTGCCAACCGTGGTCTTCTTGGTATCGACCATGGGGGATATGGCCGTAACTGTCACCTGCTCTTCGAGAACGCCCATTTCCATAATCAGGTTGAGGTTGGTGTTGACGCCGACCGCGACGACGATGTTCTCTTCCACCCTGGTTTTGAACCCCGTCAGCTCGAGCTTTATGGTGTACGTCTTCGAGGGAGGAAGAGATAGGAACCTGAACATACCCTCCGAGGAAGTTACAGAGGTCATCGGCGGGCCAAAGGGGCTATAAAGCGTGACGGTGACGCCGGGAAGCGGGTTCCCTTCCTGGTCTGTGACCTTTCCGAAGATATTACCCGTTCTCTGCTGGGCGATGAGGGAAACCGAAAAGAGCAGCACAAATAGAAGAACTAAACTCTTACGCAATTTGCCTCCTTTCTTTCCCCTCCTTTATTGAGGGGTGAAAGCTTAATCCTCGCCCTGGAGTGAGTAATCTCACTCCTCCCTTAGCCTAATTGAAACCTGAGCTTTTTCTATTTATCACCTCCTTTACGCAG
>CAYUKK010000117.1:0-21143 GCA_964445305.1 uncultured Eubacteriales bacterium | reverse complement strand
CTTCGTCGACCGAAGCAAACACCGAATACCTCTTGTGGGCATCACATCCAAAAAAACGATTCATCTTGCTTTACCTCCTTTACTCCTTTATACACCTTCTAGCGGAGTTGATGCAGCGCTTTCATATAATCAATTTCGGGTCACCAGACGGAGGTTTTTATCACAGGATTGGAAATCCTCCCGAATGCTCGAATCTTCCTCCAGTATCTTAACATGAAAAATAAGAGGGAGTTTTCCTATCATGCACCACCGAAAATGTCCGAACGACCCGAAAGGTTATCTGATGAGTTCAGCTATAGCCAAAATAAAAATTCTCTTTTCTAAAGATCCCTTGCAAGGAGCTTCCCCCATGACCATATGATTTTTCTTCCCGTTGCCCTCCATGCATCTCAGATATGGAATTGATGAACTGATGAATAACTCCAGCTCGGGCTCGCTTGTTCCAGCCCGTTCTCAAGGAGAGGATAATCGTATCTTCGATTGTCCGCGCTTACTATCGATATTAAAACGATAGCCGAGTAGGGCGGCCAAAGGGGTCGCTATGAATCGAACTGGAGAGAGCTTCCTTATTCGATAAGAAGTCCATAGAAAGTCGCCATGCCCGACAGTTGATTTCGGACTCTGTTTGGCCTAACATTGCCTAAGCAAGGCAAGCCAAATAGGCTTTGCCGATATTCCAATGCGCGAGAAACACATCCTATCACAGGTTACCAAGCCAGGGGCAAAGAAAACCATCGGCTATGTGGAGGGATGGCTGTCCATCGGAATCAACACTGGCTTCTTTTTTCTCAAGCTCTGGGCCGGCCGCCGCATCAGCTCTGTGGCCATGGTGGCCGATGCCTGGCACACTCTTTCGGATTCGCTCACCTCCGTCGTGGTTATCATGGGCTTCTGGCTCTCGAGCAAGCCGGCTGACGACAAGCACCGCTTCGGCCATGGCCGCGCCGAAGCCATCGCTTCCCTCATCATCGCCACTCTCCTTGCTGTGGTTGGTTTTACCTTCCTCAAGGATTCGATCGTTCGACTGGCTCGCCGTCAAGGTGTGGAGTTCGAGCTTCTCGGCATCGTTATTTTCCTTGTTGCGGCGCTCACCAAAGAGGGCTTAGCCCGCTTTTCCCTTTGGGCGGGGAAAAAGCTCCATTCCCGAAGCCTGGCTGCGGATGCATGGCATCACCGCAGCGACGCCATCGCCTCAGCGCTCATCGCTCTTGGAGCTTTGGCTGGCCGAGAATTTTGGTGGCTCGATGCGACGATGGGAATCGGTGTTTCCCTCCTCATTCTCTATGCAGCCTACGATATCCTGCGAAGCGCCGTGAGCTATCTCCTCGGCGAATCGCCAGGAGCGCATCTGGAAGCGCAAATCCACAGGACGATCCGCAACGCTGATGGCAGGCTGGACGGCATTCACCACCTCCATGTCCATGACTATGGGAATCACCGGGAAGTGACCGTCCACATCAAGCTGCCCGGCGGAATGAGCCTCGATGATGCCCACGCCATTGCCTCCAAGGTGGAAAAAGAGCTCAAACGAGAGCTTGACTTAGAGACCACCATCCATGTCGAGCCAGTTGAAACCGGGGATGAAGACGACAAAGAAGAAGAAACCGAATAGAGGGTCAAGAAGACCAGGAGCGGGGGAAAAAAATCTTTTCGTAGAGGTCGAGAGCGTATCGGTCGGTCATGCCGGCGATAAAATCCCCGACCCGCCTCTCCACGGGATCAGCGGCCGGATAGGGTTTGACATAAGGCTCAGGATTTTCCAGCACGTGGGCATAAAGGTCAGCCAGGAGTTTCTTGGCTTTCTGGATTTCCTCTTTTGCCTGAGGACTCAAGTAGACCCTTTCGTAAAGGAATTCCCGGAGCTCCACGACTGCTGCCATCATGGCTTGGCTCATAGCGATTTTGTGCAGGCCTTTTTCCAGGCTGGTTTTGACGACATCCTCGACCATCCTGTCGATCCGTTTGGCATGCCATTTGCCCAGGGTCTTGACAAGATGGACGGGAATGTCCTCTTCGACAATGACACAAGCCCGGAGGGCGTCATCGATATCGTGGTTCACATAAGCGATGACATCAGAAATTCTGACTACCTGACCCTCCAGCGTCCTTGGCATGTCCTCAGCCACGTCCTCGAGGATCTCTCCCCTGCCCTTAGAGTGGCGCAGGATGCCATCCCGGACTTCGAAGGTCAGGTTCAACCCCTTGCCTTCGTACTCGAGCTTTTCGACCACCCGAAGGCTCTGCTCATAATGGGTGAAGCCGCCCGGAAGCAAGCTGTCCAGCGTTTCCTCGCCAGCATGACCAAAAGGAGTGTGACCCAGGTCATGCCCCAGGGCAATGGCCTCGGTCAAATCTTCGTTGAGACGAAGCGCCCGGGCAATCGTCCGGGCAATCTGAGAAACCTCAAGGGTGTGGGTTAGCCGCGTCCGGTAATGGTCGCCGAAGGGGGCCAGGAAGACCTGGGTTTTGTGCTTGAGGCGTCGGAAGGATTTTGAATGGATGATCCTGTCCCTGTCCCTCTGGAAAGCCGTCCTCATCGGGTGCGGCGCTTCGGGGCGGACACGGCCGCGAGAAGAGGAGCTCAGACAGGCCTGGGGAGATAATGTCTGAGCTTCGATTTCTTCAAGCTTTTCTCGGATGGTCATGAAGGCAAGCTCTGAACATCAGGCCAGGGCTCATCCCTTTGCGCCTGCTCGATGAGAAGACGGGGTACGGGAAAATTGATTTCGCGGCGGTGGGAAAGCTCCATTTTCTCCGTCACCATCCTCAATGATTCGCGGAGACCGATTCGGTTCATCAGCCCGAATGGTCCTTGCGGCCAGGCGAAGGCCATCCGGCAGAGCTTGTCCACATCGCGGGGTGGGAGAAGTCCAGCTTCGACGACTTCAGTGGCGGTCATGAAGGCCACAGCCAGGAACCTGCGCTTGAGATAGTCCAGAGCCATGGCGTCGATAGTTTTTTCCTCGCCAGCAACCACGCCCGGAAACGGAAGGGGCGTCATCGTTCCTGCGGGCAAGGGTTTCGGGGGGGAGAAAAAGTTGTCATAGACGCGATGAAAGGGGTGGTCAGGAGAGGAAGAATCGGAGAAAGAAGCAAGGCAAGAAGTCGCCAGCTTTTGTCCTGTCTGGCTCAACAAACTGGCGAATCCAACGGGCTGGGAAAAGGCTTCTCGGCTGGCTTGCTCGACACCGGCAGCGTTGAACCCTTCCTCCATGAGCCTCGCTGCCTCGAGGAGAAGCGCAATGAAAATCACGTTGGCCGCCCCGCCCTTCCTGTAGCGGAGAAGGCGAACAGGCTCTTTTCGAGCTTTTCGGAAATAGAGGTCACTTACCTTCAGGCTATCTTCCGAGGTCCAAGAAAGGGGAGCAAGCTCGCCAGCCTTGTTCTTGTGAGCCGGGAAAAAGAAATGCATCCAGACGAATCGCTCCGGCCGCCGCAAGGCCTTGGCCAGGACTTCGGCGTCCTGGCAGGAGGTAATGGTGGCCAAGACGGCGGCCGGAGGGAAGAGCTCGTCTATTTTTTCTAAAAGCCCTTTTTTTGAACTCAGGTCCTCGGCGATAGACTCGATGACAAGTTGAACTTTATTTGCCCGCGAAGCATCCTCGAGGCTCAACCCATGGAGAATGCGCTGCCTGATTTCTTTGGCCTCCATCGGGCTGAAGATTCCCTTCGCCACGCCATCCTTGAGCTCCCGCTCTATTATCGCCATGGAGCGCTGAAGAGTAGCTTCACTCCGACCAATAACCCCGACGGGCACGCCGTTCTGGGCATAGGCTTGAGCTATGTTCGAGCCCATGAGACCGGGTCCCACGATGACGACTTCAACATCTTCCCAGCCCGCTTTCTCTTCCATGCTTTCTCCTCCCGGCCTCAGAGATCCCAGAACGGCGTCATTATATCACACCTCCCCCTCCATATCTATCAGCTATAGGGGCTGATATCTTTACGGCCTCCGATCATGCTATCCTATTTATAATAAATAGATTAAGAAGATAAAGAAGGAGAAAAAAGCGCTTATCTGGTTTTTTAGCGCAAAGGATAGAGACACAACACTTACCCCCAACAAGCTTGAATTTTTTTGGGGTTTCGTTTAATGTCATTCGGGGAAGGATGGCTGATCGTCAAGTTTCGACTGCAACCATCGAAGCTAACGTCAAAGCCCTGCTCGAGGAACTCCCGCCCCACGTTATCCTCGTCGCCGCAGCCAAATCTCGGACTCCCGAAGAAGTTCTCGCCTGTGTTCGAGCTGGCGTCAAGGTCATTGGCGAAAACTATGTCCAGGAAGCGCTGGCTGCGTATTCCGTGGTCGGCCCGAAAGCCGAGTGGCATTTCATCGGCCACCTCCAGCGCAACAAGGTTAAAAAGGCGGTCGAGATCTTCGACATGATCGAGACTATCGACTCCCTGACCCTGGCCCGGGAAGTTGACAAACGTTCCGCCGCGCTGGGCAAGGTCATGCCGGTCCTCATCGAGATCAACAGCGGACGGGAGCCGCAGAAGTTCGGCGTTATGCCCGAGGAAGCGGTCGACCTGGTGGACGAGCTCCACCGTCTTCCCTGTCTTCGCGTCCAGGGACTGATGACGATGGGACCGGAGGCGGGCGACCCTGAGGAGGCGAGGCCTTACTTCCGGCTGACCCGCGACCTTTTTGAGGAAATCCATTTGCGCAACTTTCCTGGCGTCGAAATGAAGTGGTTGTCCATGGGCATGTCCCATTCCTACAAGGTGGCCATCGAAGAGGGAGCCAACATGGTTCGCCTCGGAACCAAGATTTTTGGCCCGCGGCCATGAGAGGAAAGGAGAACAGGATGAAAATCAAGGATGTTGACATCTATTACTTCGATATTCCCCTCGCCGAACCTTTCAAGATCGCTATCGGCACAGTCGATAGAGCCACCAACGTCCTCATCCGGGTTCATACCGAGGATGGCCTCACTGGCCTGGGTGAAGCATGCCCTTTCCCGCCGATCACAGGCGAAACGCAGGAAACCAATATCGCCGTGGCCAAGAATCTCCGCGACATGCTCATCGGCACTGATGCTCTGGCCATCGAATCCTTCCTCGACCGAGCGGCTGGCTTCGTCCGAACCAACCCGAGCATCGTGGCCGCCTTCGACATGGCACTTCATGACATTCTCGGAAAGGCGGCTTCACTTCCCATCTACAGGCTCCTGGGGGGCGAGCTGCGGCCGCTGGCGACGGACATCACTGTCGACCTTAACTCCCCCGAAACGATGGCCGAAAAAGCGCGGAAATTTATCCATCAGGGCTACACCAAAATCAAGGTCAAAGTGGGCCAGGACCCTGAGCTCGATACCGCCAGGCTCGAGGCGATAAGAAGCGCTATCGGTCCAGAGCCAATGATTTCCATCGACGCTAACCAGGGATGGACGGTTCCCCAGGCGATCTCGGCTCTTGTCGGTATGGAAAGGTTCAAGATTGAATTCGTCGAACAGCCGGTCGCCGCCTGGGATATCACAGGGCTCAGGGCTGTCCGCGAACGCTCCCCCATCCCCATCATGGCCGATGAGGCCCTTTTCTCGCCCCATGACGCAATTCGGCTAATCCAGGCCGAAGCCTGCGATTACTTCAACATTAAGCTGATGAAAGCCGGAGGACTGTCCAATTCTTTAAGCATCGCCCAAATCGCCGAGGCGGCCAACATTCGGGCCATGGTCGGCTGCATGCTGGAAACCCGGCTGGCTCTGACAGCTGCCGCCCACCTTATGACCGCCCGCCGGAATATCGTCTTTGCCGACCTCGACGGAAACATGTCCCACACCATCGACCCCATCATCGGGGGCATGGAAGTCAAAGGAGGGGTTATCACCCTCCCTGATTCGCCCGGGCTGGGGGTTGATGTCGACCCGGCTTTTATCAAGAAATTGCGCCGGGTATAGAATCTCGCGCGAGCCCGATCAACCATGAGGAGCAGGATGAAGGGAACCGCGGCAATGGAAAGCCCACCCGGGCCGGAAACTGTCATCGACGGAAAGCGATACCTTTATTTTGGAGGAACGAGCTATTTTGGGCTCCACGGACATCCAGCTGTTCTCCGTGCCGGGGTCATCGCCCTCAAAAAATATGGAACGCACAGCGCAACCTCAAGGGCTGGCTTCGGCAATAATCCTGTCCTCCTCTCCCTCGAGGCAAGGTTGCAATCCTTCTTCGGCCAGAGAGGCGCCGTAACCTTCCCCTCAGGCTACTTGAGTATTCTCGCCCTCACCCAGGCCCTGGCCGGGCAGTACGAAAAAATTTTTATCGACGAGGGCTCGCATTTCTGCGTCTGGGACGCAGCCGCCGCATCCGGAAAACCGGTTTTTGCCTTCCGACACCGCGACCCCGAGGATCTTCTCTGGATGATGAGAAACAAGCTCAAGCCCAGCCAAAGACCGCTTCTCCTCAGCGACGGCGTCTTCCCGACTTTCGGCCGCATCGCTCCCCTCCCCGAATTCATAAAAATCCTCGATTCTTATGAGGGACTGCTCGGTTTGGATGATGCCCACGGCGTGGGCGTTCTCGGTGCTCTCGGCCGTGGCACTCCCGAATACTTCGGCTTGTCTTCGCCCCGTTGTCTGATCGCCGGCACTCTCAGCAAAGCTTTTGGCGGTCACGGCGGTTTTATCATCGGTGGCAAGGAAATCATCGACTCCATCAAGTCCTCCACCGGGATTTTTATCGGCTCAACCCCCATCGCCACGCCTCTCGCCGGCGCAGCAGCCAAGGGAATAGAAATCCTCGAGCGGCATCCAGAGATGAGAACCAGGCTCTACCGGAATGTGCTTAAGGCTAAGAAAGGCATGAAGAAGCTGGGCCTTCCCGTTGAAGATACTCCCGTTCCCATCATCGCCTGGAATCTTGGCTCAGAAAAGAAGATGGCGCACATCCAAAAAGAGCTCATGCGGCGCGGAATTGCGATTGCTTTCATCAAGTATGCGGGCGCTCCTTCAGCAGGTGTCCTCCGGGTGACCATCTTTTCCACTCACACCGCCGCCCACATCCAGCAGCTTATTGAAGAACTGGCCAAAATCCTTTGAAGGCGCTTATTCAGGCTGCCTGGGCGAGGGATCCAAGCCATTTATGAAGAAGCGCAAGAAAGCCTAAAAGAAGCTGTCCATCGTTTGCCCAAAAAACACCGCGATGTCTTCATCCTTAAAGAATACTCCGAGCTCTCCTATAAGGAAATCGCTAAAACCCTCGGCATCAAGGAGGGAACTGTTATGTCCCGACTCAGTCGGGCCAGAGCTGCGATCATGGAGAGGCTAAGAAAGGAGGACCATGGCTCCGAACGAAAAAAAAGAAAATGAAATTATCGAGAGGTTGGTCAGAAGAAGTGGGAAAATTCGTTGAAGACGTCAAAGGCATCAAGCTCGAGCCGGAAAAGAATGCCCTCGGCGTGGTAGCGGATGCTCTGGCTGAGGAAATTATTGACCTCCACCTCTATTTAGAAAATGCGCCAAAAAAAGAAATAACCTCCTCCTTACTCCTTAGGCTTGATCACGACGACCACCTTTCCCTCAAGGAGCTTCTTGAACTCCTCAGCATCGCTGGTCTTCCCCTCGTAAAGCCCGTAATGAATGGGGATAGCGATACGGGCGTGGACATCGAGTGCCACCTCGGCCGCCTCCTCGACGCTATTCATGGTGTAAGTCTGGCCCAGCGGCAAGAGAGCGATATGGCAATCGATGTTCTTCATTTCCGGAATGCGCTCCGTATCCCCAGCATGATAAATCCTTACGCCCTCGATCGTCAGAACATATCCAACCCACGCCTTTTCCTTTGGGTGAAACTTAGTCTTGATGACATTGTAAGCCGGAACTGCCTCGACATCAATGCCGCCCACGTTGGTTTTCATCCCGGGGGAAGAAACGATGATTTGGTTAGCAAACTTCCCCTTTAATTTTTGAGCGCAATCCAGCGGAGCAATGAAAACCGTATTATCCGTAACCACTCTGGCCAAATCGTCAGGGGAAAAGTGATCCTGATGGGAATGGGTGATGAGGACGATGTCTGCCTGGTCATCTTTCTTAATCTGGTATGGGTCGACATAAATCACCTTTTCCCCTATCTGGATTTTCACCGTGGCTTGGCCCAACCAATGGATTTTCTCGACCATCTGTTCGGGGGTCTCTTGCCCGCCTGACGCCTGAAATGTGGCCAACAATGTCCCCCATCCCAGAAGCAGTGAGCCAAAAACAATCGTTCTCATCATCCTCGGACCCTCCTTTATAATTGCGATTTTAGCCAGCTCGAATCTCCATCTCCATGATTTTTATCATCGGGGGCAGAAGTCAGAAGTCTTCTTCAGCCGCGCTTCCTTCCTCGCCTCCTCCTTCCCCCTCCCCTTTCTCTGCCTCCTCCATCGCCTCGTCGATGGATTCGTCAAAATCTTCCCCTAAATCTTCTCCCATTTCCTTACCCATCCTCTTCATCCAGCGGGCCAGGCTCTTGGGGTCTTTCTCGTCAAGTCCAGCCAGCTTGGAAGGGTCAGCCAGGCTTTCCAACCGGCTTTCCTCCGACCTGGAAACAGCCACGCGGGAGACGAGTTTGACCATATTGCCACTTCCGCATTTCCTGCATTTAGCCTCCACCGGTGAGGCCACCGAAAGAGTCAGGAAAGTCGATTTTTTCCCACAATCCAAACAACGGTATTCATAGATGGGCAAAGCAGCACCTCCTAAATGAGAATATCCTCCTGCCAGCCCAGACGGATGAGCTCAATCTTCTCAGGGGAGCTCACGCCAAGATGATACCTTGTGTCGGCCAGGAGGATATGATGGGCCGGCGGCTGGAGAGGCCTTTCTCCGCCAAAATACTGGCGCCGTTTGGCCTCGAGGACACGCATGCCCGTCGCATCCACCGCCACAGGGTCTTCGCCCATGAGGATTCCCCTGTATGGCCAGACATATTTCTCGCTGTAATGGTGTGGCCCGATACCGTGGAAAAGCGGCGTCAACAGGAGAAGGATGTTCAGCTTGACTTTGTTCTTAACCAGGGGCAGGTTCCATATCTTGGCCAGGTCGGCACAGGAATCCCCGTGGTAAGCAGGTGGGTTAGGAACAAACATGATCAGGTTCTTGATGCATGTTCCCATACCCGACCAATGATGAGTTCGAGCTGGCCGAACGTTAATGAGAGCGGTCGCCTTCTGGAAAATCGGGTTCCTCAGCACACCACGGTCGTCGATGCCAATCCTCTCCTCCGGGACACCCACTTCAAGAATACGCCGCTTGAGGGCTTGCTCAACCACCGGTCCTGTGGGAATGTAGGACCAGACATTGGATTTGATGCCCACGACATCCGTAGGCTCAATAATCCTCCGCCAGCCATCGACGGGCTCCTTGACATTGAAGAAGGCCATGATCGCCTCGTCCAGCATTTTCTGGATAACCGGTGGATTATGTCTTCCTGAAGCATCGAGCGCTTCCTTATGGCGAATAAGGACGACCCGACTCTTGCTGGCGGAGAGGAGGTTGACCCCGTCCTCCCTGTGAGCTGGTCCAGCAGCCAGAAATGGGGCCACCGCCGCCATCCTCAAGAAATCTCGGCGCGTCATGAGCTTCTCTTTCATAGGCATTGTCCTCCTCGTAGGGCTTCGACCCTCTCTTCTATTTCAGCGAGCAAACTCTCCGCCTGGTCCAAAGAAGGGGCATGGAAAACGAGAAAAAGATAATTTTTCTTGGGTCTGATGCCCGTCCAGGTTTCATCCTCGGTCCTGACGAATCCCGGTGGGCTGGCATCTGGCATGTAGGCCCGGACGAAGCTCTCGTAGGCTTGAGCTTGTTTTCCCTCATCAGGATAGCGAATGAGGAGAAGGTGAAGCCGGTTTTTTCCCGCCTCTGACCTGAAGGGCACTAACAGTGCGTCGGTGGTTCTGTCGAGTCGCAGGATGTTCTCCGAAGCAATGAAGAAGTGATAATTGAGGATGAGATGAGTGTGGAAAAAGCGAGCTTCGTCTAAGGAAAAAGCAACCGGAACCAGTTTGAGAAGCTCTGGCTTTTCTCCCTCGACGGGGATGGCGGAAGCAATCTTGCGGCCGAGCTGGAGAACAGCGACTTTGGTTTCAGGCGTCTCCCCCTCGGCATAGACAGAGACAAAATAGGGGCCTTTCCAAAAAGATAATAAACCGCCCTTATAAGTTGCTCCCTGTCCTATAGCGAGCCGCTCGCCCTCGAGGTCATGGGTGAAAACCCCAAAGGCATCCGCCGGGCTTTCCATGTCGAAAAAGTCGACGGTTATGGCTGGCTGACCCTGCTTCCTGAAACGACGGACGCGCAGGCTCTGGAAATTGTAGGCACGGTAGACCTCGCCTGCACCATCGATGTAATCAAAGATGGATTCCGGGTCGTATGTTTCGTCGCGGCCAGAAGCTTCCCAGCCGTTCACCTCACGGGGGAGGAATCGACCCAGCGCCGGCGAATCTTCGTCGTTTGGGGCCATGTCAAAAATTCCTCCTCCAGGAAAAATCAAAAGGAAAAAGATTGAGCCAATCCACCACTCGCGCATGCTCTCCCATTTTAACAAAACAGGCAAAAGGCGTCGACACCCTCCGCTCACCTCGGGTTGAACATATATTTTCTCCGAGGCGGGTGGCGGAACTCCCTTTGACCCTTCCCAGTCGGGGTGCCGCCTATTTTTCGATGGCCGCCTTCTGCTGGTTGATGCGATAAAAAATGGCGGGGTCGAACTTCGGTTTCCGGTCAAAAGTGTAGAGGCCGTTGACTTCCTGCTCAATGTCGTAGAGCTGGGTGTAGCAGAAGCCAGCCACGGCCGGGTTGAAGAGGAGGGCTTCGGTCAGTTTCTGGTAGCGTTCGAGGAACTCTTCCTCACTCTTCGGCCGCTCACCGTAACCCCAGGCTTTCTCATCCGTCTGCCCGGGATTCCACCAGATTCCTCCATATTCACTGACAAAATAGGGTTGAGCAGCATAGGGGACATGACGAGCTCTCTCGCCGTTAACAAAGACCATGGGCGGCTCCTTGAGTAGGCCGTCAAAAGCTGCCTTGAACTTGCCGATATCCTGCTCATAATTGTGGGCATCGAAGACATCGGGCTTAACGCGGTGATATCCACCTGAAGCATCGATAGCGAGTCGGTTAGGGTCGAGTCTCTTGGTCAGCCGATAAATTCCCTCGATCACGCCGGGAAACTCTTCCTCCCATTTTTCATTGAACGGACACCAGCCGATGAGCGAGGGGTGGTTCAAATCTCTCTCCATGGCCTCAGCCCATTCGCGAGAAAAAATCAAAAATGACTCCGGCCGGGAAATATCGAGCCCCCAATCGGCGTATTCCCCCCAGACGAGATAACCGAGCCTGTCGGCCCAATAGAGAAAGCGCCTTTCGAAGACGCGCTGGTGGAGCCGCGCTCCGTCAAAACCAAGGCCGAGGGAGATTTCGATATCCCGCTTCAAGGCTTCATCTGTCGGCGCGGTGTAGATTCCATCTGGATAAAAACCCTGGTCGAGAACAAGGCGGAGGAAAACCGGCCGGTTATTGATATAAACAGCTTTGCCCCGAGTCTCCACTTTGCGCAAGCCGAAATATCCTCGAATTCTATCTATCTCCTGACCCTCCCGAGCGTAGATGATGTCGAGGTCGTAAAGGTGGGAACGGCGGATATCCCAGAGTTTTGGGTTCTTCAATCTCACCTGGAAGGAAACCGTTGCCGCAGCCCTCTTGCGGCCCGAGTATTGTTCCCGACCCGACTCTTGCACCCGGACGGCAATTTCCCCTTTCTCCGGAGCACGGTTCAGGCGGACGAGGACCAAAACCTCGCCGTTATCGACATCGGGAAAGACGCGGTAATCCTCGATAGAGGTCTCTGGAACAGGCTCGAGCCATACGGTCTGCCAGATTCCCGTCGTCCGGCGATAAAGACAGCTGTAGGAATGAAGCCGATGGCTCTGTTTTCCCGTCGGCTGGAGCCCGCTCCGAACATCATCATATGCCCTGACGACAAGGACGTTCTCAGCCGCCCCGATGAGGTCGGTGATATCGAAGGAAAAAGGCGTGTAGCCGCCTTCGTGCTGGCCGGCTTTTTTCCCGTTAACCCAGACGGTCGTTCGATAATCACAGGCCTCAAAATGAAGCAGAACTCTTTTCCCCTTCCATGATTCGGGAATGCGGAAAGTCCTCTTGTACCAGACGGCTTTCATGAAGTCTAAGTTGCCGATCCCCGAAAGCGGACTCTCTGGGGCAAAAGGAACGAGAATTTTCTTATCAAACCCCTCACCCTTGAAATATTCCTTTTCCTCGCCGCTTTCAGCTTGGTCGATGGCAAAATTCCATTCTCCATTCAGGCTGAGCCATTCGCCCCTCACTTTTTCTGGCCTGGGGTACTCCGGCCTCGGGACAGCCTTAGTCTGATTATCGGCCGGACCCGCTAAGAGAAGCACGGAAATTTGGAAGAAAAAAAGGACCAAGATTAAATGATAAACGAAGGTCTGGCTTGGTCGCCCTTTCAGGACCATGAGCGTCCTCCCTCTTCTTTATTTTCGGTTAATTTTTCTCTTTTCTCCAGCTTTCCCGGCCATCTTCAGCTTTAAAGTGACGAACTTGCTCAGGAAGCGAAGCGCCCGGTCGGAGTGACGAAAAACCGGGACTCCGCCATAGACCAGCAGGTCAACGAGGGGCTGGTAGAGGGCGCCAGCGTCAATGTTGACGACAAAAGGTTTTTCCGATTTTTGAAAAAGTTCAATCAGGCGCCTGGCTATGCTCTCCCCCTCATAAATATTTTCTTTATGGCCCTCTCCGGGAGGAAGGGTCTGAAGAGCCGAGGTCATCGGCACAGGGGAGATCACGGCACAGTCGATTCCTGGGTCGTTAAGCAGGACCTCGACGCATCCGGCAAACGTCGCATCATCGGCCACTGGAGTCAAGTCAACAGGGTTGCGCACGTCCTGGAGTCGGTCAATCCCCAGGGGACTGAGGAGGGCAGTGAGCCGGGCGGTTGTCTTTTCGGAAAGAGCGGCCAACTCCAGGGAATATCGATTCTTCAGGTTATCAGCCAGGATGACGCACTCGAAGCCGGCATTGCTGAGGAGAGCAACCCGTTTTCCCCGCGGCATTTTCCTGGATAGGGGAAGAAGATTCTGGAGGGCCTCCTCAAACTCAACGAGGTCTTCGGCTACGAATGCCCCCTGAGTTTCGAGAACGGAGCGGCAGACAGCGTAATCACCAGCCACTGAGGCGGTGTGGCTTGAAGTCGCTTGCTGGCCTTCAGGCGTCCGGCCGCTCTTGTAAACGAGGACCATTCTTCCCCGCCGGACTGCCTCCCTAACAGCCCTGGCCAGGGCCAAACCGTCTCCGGGCTTGAAGCCTTCAATGTAGAGAGCCACAAGCTCAATATCGGGTCGATCCATCAAGTTCAAATAGGCAAGATAATCAGATGCGGTCAGGTCAACCTGATTCCCGAGGGAGATGGCGTAGAGCGGCTCGACGGAAGGTAGCTTGCTCATGCGCGCGGCCATGAAGGCGCCACTCTGGCTGATGTAGACAAGGCGGGCGTTTTTCTTTCCCGGGCTCGACAGTTTGTATTCGGGAATGAACGTCGTGTCGTACTTTCCCGGCGCTGAATAGATGCCCATGCAGTTGCCGCCGTTAACGACTGGGGTCAGTTTCCCCTTCTTCCGCTGCTCGCGGAGCAACTCTCTCATCTTTTCTTCGAGAAATTCGCTTCCTTTTTTTTCGCCCAAGCCGCCGGCAATGATGACCACCGAGCGAGCCTTCTCAGCTTCGATAAGGGCCTCCATAACCCGTATGCTCGGCTCAGCGGCCAGGGTCAGAACAAAAAGGTCGACTGTCTCCGGCAGGGCAATCACACTCGGAAAACAACGACAGCCTTCTATCTCCTCGAGGTCGGGCTTAACGACATAGACCCGATCCCGGGGAAAACCTTCTTTGAGAATATTCCTCAGGATGATCCGGCCGAGGTTCATCCGCTCCGAGACGCCGATAATGCCGATGGAGCGGGGATGGAGGAGAAATCCAACAGCCGAAACGAGATTTGCCCTCCGCAGAGCGTGCTGGCGCGAAAAGCGGCACATCCCATCGAGAGCTACGAGCTTTCCGCCCCGGATGACAAAGGGATTGACTTCCGCTTCCTCGACAACATAAGCGGATTTTCTCGCCCAGGGCGAAAAGGCCCTGGCCATCATAAGAAAGCGGCCAAAGGTCTCGATGAGCTCATCCTCTTCAAGAGCCGCCGCCTTGCCCCTGAATTCTCGAGTCAGCTTAGGATAGAAGGCGAGCGGCTCGAGCAAGCCCCGAACGGCGGCTTTGGTCGTTAGATGAGCGGAGGCGATGGCCAGCGCTTGTCCTTCTCTTAACCTTGCGTTGATGTATTCGACGTCGAGCCCACCCAACCCCATGGTGACGATGGGCCCGAATTCCCTCGAATTGCGGATGCCGACCAAGAGCTCACTCCCAAAACCGACATCCTCATAATCCACTCTCTCCAGGACCAGGACGCCCCTGAGGTTGGCCCTGATCATCTCCTCAGAAACCTGGGGCCGGGGATATCTCTGCGCCTGCCAGGCGAAGAATCGGCGCGGCACTTCTTCGAGCATGGAAGCGATGGCCCGATTGACTTTGCCCGGCTCAGCCGAGACGAAAGCGACGCCACCGACATCGCTCTTGTGAACGATATCGGGCGAGACGATTTTGATGACGACCTCAGCGCTTTGAAGGCGGCTGAGCTGTTGACCGCTGACCCTCTGCCCTTTATGGATGAAAAAAAAGCGCGGCGTCGAAATTCCGTAGCTCCGGAGAAGGGCATAAACTTCAGGCTCGAGGAGGTAAGACCGCCCTTCTTTCTCAGCTTGCTCAAAAATCTTTTTGACTTGGTCTGGGTTCATTTCCCTTTTTTATCTCCGGCCCTTAGTTCCCTTTTCGCCTCCTTTTCCGCTGCCGCTCGGCCGAGCTCAAAGGCCTTGAGGTTCGTGGTCACCAGAGCTTCTCCCCTCGGCTCAAAGAGGACCCGGATGGACTCGCGCAGGTCGGCCGGCCTGACCATCAAAAAGGGAGACGCAGCGCCGAGCATGACCATGTTCTGGGCTCTGGCTGAGCCCGCCTCGCGCGCCAGCATCTCCGAGTCGATGAGAAGATGACGAGGAAGTTCCTCAATCTTCGCCAGGACGGTGGCGAGGTCGGGATAATCGGGGATGTTGATAAACGGAACGCGGCTCGAAATGACCATCCCCTCGGGGCGGAGGTAGTCGAGGTAGCGAAGGGCCTCGAGCGGCTCAACGCTCAAAACCATGTCCGCTTCACCACGCGGAATCAAATCGCTGAAAATGGGGTCCGTGGAGAGGCGGAGGTGGGATTGCACAGCCCCGCCCCGCTGGGACATCCCATGGACTTCCGCCTGCTTGATGAAATGACCCTCCTTGAGGGCCGCGCTATCGATGACGAAGGCAATGGAGAGTATCCCCTGTCCGCCGACTCCAGCCAGGATGATGTCCTGTTTCATCGACTATCTCCTTTTCTTCTTCCTCGCCTCGACGACACACGGCCTCATGGCAACGATGACGGAAAGACCCCGGTAGGCCAGCTCTTCCTTGATGATCTCGATGTTTTGCGCCAAATTCCTGGGCAACGGCTCAATGACCCGGATGTGGTCTTTCGCGACACCCAGCCCTTCGATCATCCGGAGCAGGCGGTCACCGGAAGCGTAGCTAAACTGGCCGCCGGTCATGGCGACGGTGCTGTTGTCGAGGATGATGACCGTCATGTCGGTGTTGGCCGTAGCTGCTTCGAGAAGCGGGGTGAGGCCCGAATGTCCAAAAGTGGAGTCGCCGATCACAGCCACGGAAGGAGAAATGCCCGCTTCTGCGCCGCCCTTGGCCATGCTCACTGAAGCTCCCATGCAGACGCAGGTATTCACCGCTCCGTAAGGGGGATAGGCGCCCAGGGTATAGCAGCCGATGTCGCTGAAAACGTTGGCTTTCTCGGCGCCTTCGAGGGCTTTATTCAAGGCGACAAAAGTGTCGGCGTGCGGGCACCCCTGGCAGAGCTGGGGGGGACGAGCGGCCAGGGGCAAGTCTTTGCTTTCCAGGCGCGGAAGAGGGGCGAGTCCGAGGGCCTGACGAACGATGTCGGGCGCCAGTTCGCCAGAAAGCGGCAAATCACCGCTCAGCTTGCCCCGGATAGTTTTTCCCTGAATGCCGAAAAGCCCGCGCATGGTCTTTTCGATAAAAGGGTATCCTTCTTCGACCACGAGGATGGTCTCAACGTGACTGACAAGCTTTCGGATAAGAGCCCCGGGGAGCGGATAGGTGGTGATTTTTAGCAAGGACGGCCTTTCCTCCTTCGACGCCAAGTTTTCCAGGACATAATTCCAGGCTATGCCTGAGGCGATAACGCCTAAGGAATGGTCTTTGGCGTTGAGTTCGAGACGGTTGAACTCGGAATTTTCAGCCCGCCGCCTAAGCTCAGCCTGTTTTTCGAGGAGAATCCTGAAGCGGCGCCGGGCGTTCACCGGAAGAAGAGTCCAGTCGACGCTCGCGCCGTAACGGAGCTCGTTTTCGCCGCGTCCCGGCCGCGGCTCGACAGTCGAACGACTGTGGGAAAGCCTCGTCACCAGGCGAAGCATGACCGGCAGACCGGTTTCTTCAGAAAGGTCAAAAGCCAGGCGGGTCATGTCGTAAGCTTCCTGGTGGCAAGAAGGTTCGAAACAGAAAATTTGAGCGAACTGCGCGTAATATCGGCTGTCCTGCTCGTTCTGGGAGCTATGCATGCTCGGGTCATCAGCCACCGCCACGACCAACCCGCCGTTCGTCCCGGTCAGAGCTGAGTTCATGAACGGGTCAGCGGCGACGTTGAGGCCAACGTGCTTCATCGAAACGAGAGCGCGCTTGCCGGCAAAGGAAACACCCAGCGCTTCCTCGTAAGCCACTTTTTCGTTCACGGACCAGGAGGCCTTAAGATGCTGATGTGTTTTGGTTAGCTGAAGGAGATATTCCATGATTTCAGAGGCTGGAGTCCCGGGATAGGAATAAGCGGCCGTCAGGCCAGCGTGGAAAGCTCCCAACGCCACAGCTTCATCGCCGAGCAAAATTTCTGCTTTCATGGCCGTTCCTTTTTTTCAAAGATGAGCCGGCTAAACCAGAAAAACAACAGGATACCTCTCTCCCCAGCCACAAGGGTCTTCGGAGTCAAGCAACGACCGGCTCTCAGATGGAAGGTTAAGGATACAACCCCCCGCTCGCGGGTGTCAAGCTACTCGCCCGCCTGAGGTGAAGCTCTAAGCCCGACTCCTTACATCGAGATGCGCATGGAGATTCCGCCACTCCCATCGCCGAAGCGAGGGTTGACGACCTGGCTGCGCACGGAGCCGAACCGGTAGCTCAACCCGATGGAAAAATAATATTGGTATGTGGTAGCCAGCTGTCGGCGACGAAGCAAGACCTCTTCGAGGGAAGCGCCCATCCTGGCCAGGGAAAGCTGGTCGCGGATGCGGGAGTAGCTGCCGGAGATGTTGAAATTGAACCCCTGGAAGACACGCAGGGAAATGTCGGCCCAGAGCTCGACGTGATTTTTGCTGAAATCGTGGAGGTAGTGGGCTCCTTCAAGAGAAGTGCTCACCGTCCCCCACGGCCTCCTGAGCTCGAGGGTTACCGAGAGCGCCTGTTGCCAGAGGTTCTCTCGAGTCTTGAAAAAAATCGTCTCTTGCCGGTACCGGACATTGCGGAAATTAAGACGGTAGAGAAAGCGAAGTTGTTTCTTCGTCGATTCAGAGTAAGGAAAGAGGTCAAACTCAATGGCCGGGGCAGGAGTCCAGCCCATCTTGATATTATGATAAGTCGATGTATCTCCCGAAAAAAAGGCCCCCACCGACCAGTGGTCATTGAGACTTCTGACAACGAGGCCACGCAGGCTCTGGCTCTCGTAAGTGCTCTCATAGGCCACATCCTCATAGTCGAATCGCGTCTTCTGGTACATAGCGCTCGCGGCCAGCCTGATTTTCCACTCGGGCGTCACCCGGTTGGCGGAAAAAGAACCGTAATACATGCCACCCTTGTAGGTCTGCTCGCCGTTGAGAAAAGCGTTGGCACTGAAGCTAAAAACCCAGAAATTCCATGGGTCAACGACCGCTGTGGGCTTGACCTTATCCAGAAAATCGATAGTCAGTCGATGCCGGAGCGAAGTTTTGCCGGCATACCGCATGAGCCCCATTTTGAGCTTCTGGAGCAAGCCCTTGTCCACTTCTTCAGGCGTGACATCCTTTCCCGCCTCGAGGATGAGGCGGTCGTTGTCACCCTCAAATTCTCCCTGACCCCGGAAATCCAGGATGTAGTGAATGATGTCTTCCTCCCTCACGACGGTAATGAGGACGTGTACCTGGGCCGTCGCCCTATCTTCCACAAACTTAACAAACGGAATTTCAGTCTGGAAAAAAACTGGATCGCCGGCTTCAGCTTCGAGAAAAACGAGCAAGCCTTTTTCTTCCGCATCCGCGCTGATTCCGCTGACCCGAGAGATAAGCAGGGAAAAAACGATAGGCCCAATCACCGTCCTTAGCTTTTTTCGCCTCTTTTCCCTGTTCATCTTTGTTTGCTCCTTCCACTTTAATCAACCTGGATGAATATCCCGCCGTGTCCGCCGTCGCCAAAGCGTGGGTTGACGACGTTGGTGAAGATGGAGCCGAAGGTGTAACTCAGGCCGAAAGAGAAAAAATAATTGTAGCTTGTCGCCAACTGCTTCCGCCGAAGGAGGACCTCCTCGAGGGTGGCTCCTCCCTTGGCCAGGTTCAGCTGGTCTTGGATCCTGGAGCCGCCCCCAAAGGCGAAAATGTTCAAACCCTTAGTCAGGTTGAGGCTGATAGCTGTGAAAAAGGTCAGGTTGTACTTCGAGAAGTCGTGGAAATAGTGCGAGCCGGCCAGGCTCGTGCTGATCGTTCCCCATTTCTCTTTAAGATCAAGCGTGACAGTTAGAGCCTGCCCCCATAAGCTCTCTGACATTTTATCGTAGATGGTCTCTTCGCGGTAACGGACGCCGGCAAACTTGAGACTATAAAGGCAGCGGAGCTGGCGCCGGGTCGACTGGGCATAGGGAAAAAAGTTGTATTCCACTGCCGGCGAAGGACTGAAGGAAAACCGGATGTTCTCGTAGGTGGAGGAGGATGCCTTGACATAACCACCGACCGACCAATGCTCATTCAGGCTGAAAACGGCGAGGCCGTTGAAATCGTAACCTTCGAGGGCGGTTTTGATTGTCTCCGTATCGTATTTGTACTGGCTGAGATAATGGGATCCTGCCAGCGAGAGCCTGATTTTGAGCTCTGGCGTTACCCGGTTGGCCGAAAGGTTCAAGCGCAGGGAATGGTAAGCGTAGGATTCTTCACCGCTAAAATATCCGCTCGAGCTCAAACTGAAAACCCACGATTTCCACTTATCCCGTACGACTTCCTCTTCCTCCTCCTTTTGGTAAGAAATGGCCATGCGGGAGGCGATCGGGGTTCTGGCGACATAGGTCATCAGGCCGATTTTCAAGGCCTGAACAAGACCCTGCCTTATTTCGTCCTCGGTATCCGTCGGGTCTGAAAAAAATTTCTGGATATCGTTTACCCCAGTGAACTCATTTTGACCGAGGAACGAAAGCGTATACTCGCGGCCACCGCTTCCTGTCCTCAGAGTAGTGACGAGGACATGAACCTGGGCTTCCTTTCGGTCGCGGACATAATTGACAAAGGTGATTTCGGTGCGGATGTAGTCGATATCGCACCCGCTGCAGTCGATATAAACTTTGGGAGCGGTTTTCTTCAGCGCTTCGATGTCCGTTTCCTGGGCCGAAACGGCATGGGGCGAAAAAAATTCCGCCGCGACAAGAAGGACAAGAAGAGCAAGACCGCAGCGCTTCACCATCTCGACCAAAAGAATCACCTTCCTCAATACAAAAATGGTTAGGTCGATATTCCACATTCTTTTTATAATACGCTCTTTCGTTGGAAAGTGTTACCTTTTTTTAGGAGAGCGTTCCTCTCGCCGGGCGGTCGACGAGCCTTCCTGACCCCTCTCACCTTTTACCCCACCGGCCTAAAAAATACTATTCCTATAATTCCTATAAGTTTATGTTGAAATATGCCCAAAATTGGGGTAGCATAAGAGAAGAATGGTCTTATTTCGGATTTAAGGAGGACTTTGTGATCAAAGTTTCCACCAAGGGTCGGTATGGACTCCGTCTCATGCTCAACTTAGCCAGCCATTATGACAGCGCGCAAAAAGCCGTCATCCTCAAGAATGTGGCCAAGGAAGAGGACATTTCCATTCGCTACCTCGAACAAATCATCATCCCCCTCAAGATCAAGAAGCTGGTGAAAAGCATCCGTGGTGCTGGGGGCGGCTATACTCTGGCCCGCAAGCCTGGTGAGATCAACCTCTGTGAAATCCTCGAGGCACTCGAAGGCACATGCGCTCTTGTCGATTGTGTCGAGGATGCGGATTTCTGCGACCGCATTCCGACCTGTGCCGCTTACGAAGTGTGGAAGGAAGCAAGCAAGACTCTGAAGAACTACTTTGAGCGCACAACCCTCCAGCATGTCCTCGACCAGGCGGCCAAAAAGCTGGAGAAGCCCAAAGCCAAGCGCTAACCGACTCGATAAACCCAGGCCTTTTCCTCAGCTACCCCGCCCGTTTCAATGTCTTCATCATTTTTTTGCTTTCAATAACAGATTCGTCCATCAAGAATGCCCTCTGGTTATCACCACTATCCTGACCTTCTGGCGCACCGTCCAGTTCGCCTCGGTCGCGCGGCTGAGCTTTGGGCTGGGTCAGATCCATTTGCGACATATGAGAACTCTTCCAGTGGGGGTGAATATTAATTTCTTTTTTCCTAATTTTCTCCCATCGGAGCGAGTTTCCTCGCTGGGGAAACGAGCTTGCTTCGCCATCCAAACCCTGAGCCTCCACACGCACTTTCTCGATGTTGAATTTCAGGCCCTTTAATTCGTATTGGAAAATTGGGGGGAACAGGCGAGGGGTTTGGGTGAGAAAGCCCGTCGAAGCCTGAGCGGGCATGGTTTCTCGAGCCAAGCGAGAGAAGAGCGAAGGCTGAGTCGGAGCGAGTTTCCTCGCTGGGGAAACGAGCTTGCTTCGCCATCCAAACCCTGAGCCTGGCTGGGGGTGAACGACGACAGGACCCGTC
>CAYUKK010000116.1:0-5954 GCA_964445305.1 uncultured Eubacteriales bacterium | reverse complement strand
ACCCAAACCCCTCGCCTGTTCCCCATGGCATCAAACGCTGACCCAAGCGTTTGATGCCACCCATCTTCTTGGCTGATTATAAACAAGATAGACCGCTCGGGGGCGCCGGGGGTGAACCACGACAGGACCCGTCGGGTGCTTCCATCGGCAATTTCGGGCCGTCGCCAACGATTGACATCATTCGGGGAAAGGTGTTAATTAAGGATGGCTTTTTGGCGCTGGTATCAGGTTCGGTATGGTTTACAAGATCGTCCTGGCTGACCCCAGCCCTTCTCTCCTGAGAATCATCCAGATGGCCTTCCCCGAGCATGATTTTGAGGTTTACGTCTGTGAAGATGGTGAGGAGACGGTCCGTTCACTCAGCGAGATCAACCCCGATGCCGTGCTCATCAATCTTTCCCTGCCCCTTAAGGACGGCTACGAAGTCGGCCGGTGGTTGAGGGAGCAGGAGCAATTCAAGAAGACGGTGTTGGTCTTCCTCAAGAATGCCTTCGAGCCTGCGGACATGGACAGGCTGGCCGAACTCGAGTACGATGGCCTTGTCGAGAAACCTTTCGATTCAGAAAAGTTAGCCCGGATGGTCAAGGACTTCCTCGATAAAAGAAAGGGACCACCCAGCTTCCCGGAGGAAGCCTTGATGGATGCCATCCCCCCGACAGGTCCCCTCCCCATGCCAGAGCCGCAGGATGTTTCTTTCGACCGCGAAGAGGAGAAGATGGAAGCGACGATCAAAGCTGTCATCCGGGAGGAAATTCTGGCCATGGAAAGAGAGTTAGAAAAACGTCTGCGCGCTTCTTTACTGGCCGAGCTCAAGGTCTGGCTGGATAAAGGAAAGCAAGCCTGAGAGGCCCATGGCCATTGGCACTGTCATCCACCTCTTCAGCGTCTGCTCTTCGACAAACGATATGGCCAAAGAGTTGACTCGTCGCGGCGCGTCCGACGGGACAGTGGTCATCGCCGATGAGCAGAGGGAAGGCCGGGGGACCAAAAGCCGGAGCTGGTATTCTCCCGCCGGCCTGGGGCTCTATATGTCCGTTATTCTTCGCCCGCCCGAAAGCGATGTTTCTCTTCTTCCCATGGTCGCCGGAATCGCTGTCGTCGAGGCGATCCTGTCCACAACGGGGCTCGAAGTCAGGCTCAAGTGGCCGAACGATATCATCTGGAGCGGAAAAAAACTGGGCGGCATTCTCTGCGAGAGCGAGTTTATCGGCCCAGAAATCAGCTGCGCCATCCTCGGCATCGGTCTCAACATCGGCCAGCGCAAGAAGGATTTCCCTCCCTGTCTCCAGCCAACGGCCGTTTCCCTGCGCATGGTCCTGAAGCGTCCGGTCGACCGGGAGAGGCTGGCCGAACGACTGTTTCAAGCCCTTGACGCCTGGTACGGCAGGTTTCTTTCTGGAAAGAAGATGGATGTTCTCCGGGCCTTCGAGGCAAAATTGATTTTTCCGATCGGAAAAGTCGTAAATATCAAGGCCGAAAAACGTTCCCATACCGGCCTTTTCCTTGGCTTCGACCTGG
This sequence comes from uncultured Eubacteriales bacterium, assembly GCA_964445305.1. Taxonomy (GTDB): domain Bacteria; phylum Acidobacteriota; class Aminicenantia; order Aminicenantales; family UBA8522; genus CAYUKK01. Next base: position 4,436 of record CAYUKK010000116.1, on the reverse strand, counting down.
GGGGCAGGTTGATGCTTGAAGAAAACGGCGGCAAGGTTTTTTTCTCGCCTGCGGAAATTCTCGAAATTGGTTATAATACCTGAATCGAAGCCAACATGCTTTTAGCTATCGACATCGGCAACACGACCGTGGTCATTGGCCTTTTTCGCGGCGCCAAGCTGGTCAAGGACTGGAAAGTCAGGACAGAAAGGGAAAAGACGGCCGATGAGTACGGGATCACTGTCCTCGAGCTCTTCCGTTCCTCCGGGTTCAAGCCAGAGGCGGTTACGGCCGTCATCATCTCCAGCGTCGTTCCTCCCCTGACGCCCGTTTTCCAGGACCTGAGCCGGGCCATGTTCGGTCTCAAGGCCCTCGTCGTTGGGCCGGGGCTGCGGACGGGCATGCCCATCCTTTACGAGAACCCCCTCGAGGTGGGAGCGGACCGGGTGGTCGCAGCCGTGGCGGCCTTCGAGAAATACGGAGGTCCCTTGATCGTCGTCGACTTCGGCACGGCCACGACATTCGATGCCGTAACAGCCAAGGGAGAGTACTTGGGCGGCGCCATCGCTCCCGGCATCCAGATTTCCGCCGAGGCTCTCTATCTTAAAACAGCCAAGCTCCCCCGCATCGAAATCGCCAGGCCAAAAAAAGCCGTCGGCCGGACGACTGTAGCCAGTATGCAATCGGGTCTCTATTTTGGCTATATCGGCCTCGTCAACAACATCATCGCCGAGATAAAGAAAGAGCTGGGCGGACAGGCAAAGGTCATCGCCACGGGCGGGCTAAGCACGCTGATTGCGCCGGAGGTCAAAGCCATCGACAGCCTTGAGCCCCATCTTGTCCTCGACGGGTTGAGGATCATCTACGAGAGAAACCGCGACGACAGGATGAACGGCTGAGGCAGGCCGGGGGAGCCAGGGATGGGAAGGCAGAGCCAAAGAAGCAGGTATTTCCAGGAGATTGCCAGGACCTTTTTCCAACTCCGTGGTGCTCCCTTCGTTTTGTCCTCGAAGGACCAGGTGACAATTGCCGGGTGGGAGGAACGGCGCATTCCCTTGACCGTTGTCCTCGAGGGAATCCGAAGGGCCGTGGACCTCTATCGCCGGAAGCATCTGGACCGGAAAATGCCCGCCCTGTCCTTCTGCCATGGCGAAGTCATGAAAGCTTTTGAGGCTTACCGGGAGCGGCGAGTCGGCCGGGCCAGGATGAGCGTTTCTCGCCGGGTAAAAAAGGAAAGGGTTCGCTGCGCCGTCGAGCGCTGCTGCCGGTCACTCCCGTCAGAATGGAGTTTCATCTCACCCATTCTCGAGGAAGCGCTCTGTCTCCTCTCCAAGCCGGCCGTTTCCGAGGAAAAGTTGGAACGCCTCGAGGAGAGGCTCGATGCCATTCTTCTTCAGAAAGCGCCGGAAGAGGAGAAAGAAAAAGCGAGGCGGCGCTTCTCCGCTCAGCTCTCCGGCCAGCCGCCGGCCGTCCTCGAAGAGGCAGTGGCTCGTTGGCTCATCCAATCGTTGCGGCAAAAGCTCAAGATCCCTCATCTCCCCCTTTATTATCATTAAGAATGATGGACGAAAAAATCATCTCCCTCGTGAAGCAGCATCGAAGTGGTTTGTCGTTCTCCCAGCTGGCCAGCTTCCTTCGTCTGCGGGGCAAGGAAAGGACCCGGCTGAGAAGCCGGCTCAGAACCCTCCAGGGCCGGGGAGTCATCCTGAAGAAGAGGGAGAAATATATCATTCTGCCGGAGAAAAATGTTGTTCGGGGTGAATTCCTGGGCACCGGAAAAGGGTATGCTTTTGTCATGCCCGAAGGTGGAGCGAGCGATGACATCTTCATTTCTGGCCGCGATTGTCGAGGGGCTTTCTCGGGCGATATCGTCGAGGTCGCTTTAAGAGAAAAGGGGAAAAAGGGAAAGCCGGAAGGCAGAATCCTCCGCATCGTCGCCAAGGCAAGCGCCACGGCTCTGGGAATTTTCGAGGAGCGCTTCGGCCAACCCTTTTTTCTTCCCTTCGACACCGCCACACCCGAGCCATTGCCCATCCGAAGCCTGGGCTTTCTCCGGCCGAGACCCGGCATGGTGGTTGAGGTGGAAAGAGAAAAGGGTTTGTTGACAGGAGTTTTGGGCTGGCCTGAAGACCCGGGTGTGGATACTGAGGTCGTCATCCGCCGATTCCGCTTGCCCGTTGATTTCTCGGCCGAAGCTTTGAGCGAGGTAGCTCAATACTCAGGGAGGATAGCTGCCCGGGAGAGGGCGGGCCGGAGGGACTTCAGGCGGTGGACGAGCGTGACCATTGACGGCGAAAATGCCCAGGACTTTGATGACGCGGTGAGCATCCGCGAACTCCGATCCGGCCATTTCCTGCTTGGCGTTCACATCGCTGACGTTTCTCATTATGTCCGGCCCGGAACGGCCCTGGACAGGGATGCGGCGGAGCGCGCGACAAGCGTCTATTTCCCTGATCGGACCCTGCCCATGCTGCCCGAGCGACTCTCCAACGACCTGTGCAGCCTGCGGCCCCAAAAAACGAGGCTTACCGTTTCTGTCCTCATGGAAATCGAGAGGAATGGTCGGCTTGTTCGGGCCGATTTTTGCCCCTCCCTCATCCGAACAGCCGAGCGCTTGACTTACACTTCGGTTTACAAAATCTTCCAGGATGATGAGGCTGAAAAGAGAAGATATGCCCGTCTCGTGCCCGATTTGCTGCGGATGAGGAAGCTGGCCGCCGCCTTGCGGGCCCGGCGGGAAGAGGAGGGAAGCCTCAATTTTGACCTTCTTGAGCCAGAGCTTGTCTATCGGGAGGGGAAGCTCCATGCCGTCGCCGCCTTCGAAGCGAACGAGGCCCACCACTTGATTGAGGAGTTCATGGTCGCGGCCAACGTGGCCGTGGCTCAGGCTCTCCAGAAAGAAGCCCAGCCGGGCCTTTATCGAGTCCATCCGCCGCCCGCCCTGGCTGATTTGGAGGAACTCCGCGATAAGCTGAGCCATTTCGGCCTCTATCTCCCGCCGGCGGATAAGATAACATCCTCAGACCTCCAGCGAATCCTGAAGAGAGTGGAGGGCAGACCTGAAGAAAAATTCCTCCAGGTCCAGGTCCTCCGGGCTCTCCGCCTGGCCGCTTATTCGGCGGAGAACACGGGCCATTATGGCCTGGCCAAGAAAGAATACACGCATTTCACTTCCCCCATTCGACGTTACCCTGACCTCATCGTCCATCGGTCCCTCAAAGCGCTCCTCAGAGGAGAGAAGATGGAAATCCCCGACCTCGCTTCTATCGCCCTCCATTGCTCCAAGCGGGAGAGAGAAGCCGATGAAGCCGAGAAGGCACTCGTCGAGTGGCGCATTTTTCGCCTGTTGCGCGAAAAGATAGGCCAGGAGTTCGAAGGGATGGTCGTTGGCCTCACGCCAGCCGGTCTGGTTGTCGAACTCGAGGATTATTTCGTTGAGGGTCTTGTGCCCTCGGCTGACCTCGGAAGGGATGCTTTTGGGCAAAGGTCAAAACCGAGGTTCAGGCGCCTGAGGCCGGGCCGAGCTTATCGCCTCGGCGAAAAAATCAGAGTCATCCTTACCTCCGTCGACCCCATGGGAAGGCGGATGGGCTTGACGCTGAGTCAGAATGGGGAGGAGGGGAAGGGATGAAATCCCAGGGATTCCTTGGCGCTTTCAGCCCCGTGGATAAGGCTCTCCCCCTTCCTTCTCAAGCCATTTTTATCGTGGCGGGTCGCAAGATCCCTGGCCAGCTCGAGGTTCAAGAGTCCGCCGTCCCGGCCAGGTCGGGCGAAGTTTTCGTCCAGGTTACTTTGCGACGGTCCGTAGCTTTGCGATGGAAAGATGATTTTGAGGCGCTCGACTCGATGAGCCTCAGGAGCCTTGGCCGCGGTTTTGTGCTCTTTCCCCAGGCCAGGGCCCGAAGCAGGTCAATGCGAAAAAAAGATGCCGAATTTTTAAGGGCTCTGAGCGGCAGTGAAAAAAGAATGCTCGAAGCCCTTTGCCGGGAGAAGGGTTTTACCGGGCTTCATCAGCGAGAAATAGAGGACTTTTCCGGCCTGGAAGGACTCCGTCTTGTCCGGCTCGCCCAAAAACTCGAAGAAGAAGGCCGAATCAAGATTCTTCGCTTTTCCCCCCTCTTCCTTCTCTCCGAAGAGAGCTTTAGTTTCCTTCTCGAACAGGTTTTCCGCTATGTCGAAAAGCAACTTGAGGAGCACCCCGGCCGCAAAGGCGTTCCCATCGATAACCTGAAGAAAAGGTTCTCCCTTTCCAACCTCGTCTTGCAGTTGGCTCTCAAAGCCCTGGAGCAGGCGGGTCGGGTTCGGCAGGAAGGCCAGAGGGTTGTCCTTCCTTCCCGTGAAGTTAAACTCTCGGCCGAAGAGGAGCGAATTGTCAGCCGGCTGGAGGAGATGTGTTTTCGGGGGGAGCTTCGATCCCTTTCCCTGGGGGAAATCCAGAAGGAATTCCATCTTTCCCC
>CAYUKK010000115.1:0-35777 GCA_964445305.1 uncultured Eubacteriales bacterium | reverse complement strand
AATCGGGTTTTGGCTTTCATTGAGTAACTCCTTTTTGGCGGCTCGGCGAAGATGCCTTTTCAGTTTTTATCATAAAAATCCAGGGGAGACAAGCAGCCTCGCTTTTCCCAAATTTGACGATAGAGAATTATCATCAAGCGAATCGGAGCGAGTTTCCTCGCTGGGGTAACGAGCGGGCTTCGCAATCCCACCCCCGAGCCTGGCCAGGGGTGAACCACGAGCAGCAAACCTAATTTTGCGGGGTGATGTATCGCCTCCTGCTACATGCATCTTGATATTTTTTGGCTTGATGGTCGAAGCGTGACAACCTCAAAAAAAATAGGGTTTCAGATGAATTCGATCGTGGCCGGGGGTTTGGGAGTGAGCTCGTAAGCGACGCGGGTTACCGAGGGGATTTCCTCGACGATCCGCCGCGACATCCTCATCAGCACATTCCACGGCAAGGCCGTCGGCCGTGCTTTCATGGCGTCCCGGCTCTCGACCGACCGGATGATGAGGATATCTCCAAACTTCCTCTTCCCTTCCTCGACACCGGTCGCTCGATCGCTGAGAAGAACAGCGAAGGCCTGGAACGGCTGGAACCGTTTGACCTCCTCCTCGACGATGCGCGTCGCCCGACGGACGATGGCGACTCTTTCCGGCGTTACTTCTCCGAGAACACGCGCCATGAGACCCGGCCCGGGAAAGGGCATCCGGCCGTAAATGGACTCCGGCAGCCCCAGAGCTCTGGCCACCCGCCTGACCTCGTGCTTGAAAAGCTCCTTGATCGGCTCGATAACCTTGAAACCGAAGCCCTTCTCCGGGTCAATTCCGACCTGCTCGAGAATGTTGTGCTGGGTCTTAACGCCGCCTTTGGTCTCGATGATGTCGGCGGCGATGGTTCCCTGGACAAGGAACCTGGCGCCGCTTTTCGAGACCTCCCGTCCAAAAACCGAATAGAACGCCTGGCGGAAGGCTTTTCGCTTTTCCTCGGGGTCAAGCTTTCCAGACAAAGCGGCAAAGAATTCTTCCTGGGCGTCGACGATATCGACACGAATGCCCATTTTGCCGAAAACTCTACGGACCGTCTCCGGCTCGCCTTCCCTCATCAGGCCATCGTCGATGAAAATGACTTTGAGGCGATGGCCAAGAGCCCGCCAAGCCAGGACGGTGCAGGTTGAGCTATCGACGCCGCCAGAAAGTGCGGAAATCGCTGTTTCTCGACCCACTGTTTTCCGGATGTCTTCAACTTTCTCTTCGATAAAATTTCTTATCCTCATGCTCTGTCTCCTCCTGTTTCCATCTGAAGTATACAAAAATAGGGGACAGCATATCCATTAACCTGATTTCTCCCCAATTCTCATGCTTAGAAATCAGCTCACAAAGCCCAAGAGGCTGCTCTATAGCATGCATATGCGCAGAACCTGGGGCCTGTGCCTTTAGAACCTAGATCCTGAAGATATCGTCATCCCATAAAACTTCCAATTCGTGTCCGCAGAGAGAAGGCATGAAAAAACTTAACAAGATTCAAGATTCATTTAACGCGCAAGCTGTCTTGAATTTCGGTAATTCTCAATCCTCGATGAGGGTGAGACCTGGAGTTTGAAAATCCTCCCTCAATCCACCTGTAAGGGCGATTGACCTTGGGCTTGAGAAAATTTATATAAAAAAAGCGTCAGAATGAAATAAGAATGATAAATTGAGCTAAGAAAATGAAGGAGGGCCTCATCCAAGGCGGAAACCGGGTTGAAAAAGGGAGCAGGAAAAAACGAGGATTCCTCTCCTTCCTCTCCTGGCCCTCCTTCTCTTTCCCTCATATTCAAGGGTCAATTTCCTAATATCCCCAAAAACCTGCCGCTTAATTCTAAGCCCTAAATCTTGAGCTCTTAAAATTACCAATACGATATATTGTTGCTAATGTCAAGTATTTTTTTCTAAAAATTTTCTATTTGTCTCGGCCGGGCGCTTTCACTCCATCATGAGGCCGATGGCGACGACGCCAATTCCATTGTGGGCTCCGACAGCTGGCGCGATGTCCGCGATAAAAGCTGGCGGCTGGCCAAGTACACTGTGCAACCTCTCCGCGTAGGTTCGGGCGCGGCGCAGGTTCTGAGCATGAACGATAGCATACTTCCAAATTTTCCCCTGGGCGGCTGTCTCAGCCACCAAACGGAGGATCTTCTTCATGTTCCCACGGCGGGTAAGAGATTTACTGAAAGCGCGACCTTTCCCTTCCTCATCCACGCTGATGATCGGTTTGAGGCGCAGAAGCCTCGCTACCAACCCTTTCATGGGGCTGATCCTTCCACCACGGACGAGATATTTGAGCGTGGCGATATCGGCCCAGAGCCGTGTCTTGGAAATCCATTCCTGGGCTTTCTCCACGACCTCATCATGGGAAGCCCCTCCGTCCAGAGCCTCAACAGCGCGCATGACGATCAAACCGAGAGTGACGGATAGATGCCTCGAATCGATAACGCTGATCTTCTTATCCTTCATCATGTTGGCTGCCTGCTGGGCAACCCCGAAAGCGCCGCTCAGCTTCCCGGACATGTGGAAAACAAGGATAGAATCATAAAAAGTGGAAAGGAAGGAAAACATGCTCCTCACCGCGGCCATTCCTATCTGGGAAGTGCGAGGATGCTCCCGTCGGGTTTTGAGCAGGGTGTAGAATTGCTCCGGAGTGATGGTCACCTTGTCCAAAAACAAAGTCTCGCCAAAGGAAAGATGGAACGGAATCACCTGAATTTGCTCCTTTTCGAGGAACTCAGGCGGCAAATCACAGGAAGAATCGGTGACCACAGCGACCGCTCTTTTCCGATGGTGGCTGACTTCATATTGTTGTCGCATGTCGTCGACTTTGAGCTGGACGACTGAGCCGAGTTCGTTGAGCCTGAAAAAGAGCTCGGCCGGCGAATCGGTGTGAACATGGAAGCGCACCTTTTCTGGCGAGCCAGCGACGATGGCTGATTCCCCGTAAGCCGGGACGAGATTCCGGATGAGCTCGAGGTCCATCTTTTTCCCCTGGAGGAGAGCCTCGGCGCAGTAACGCCGGCTTACCCCCTCTTTAAGGGAGTGGACCAGGCTCTTTTCTTCCGGTCTCTGCTCTTGACCCCCTGCCGGGCTCTCAACTTTCCTCAGCCGGCCGGCCCGGATGAAATGAAAAATGCCCTCAATGAAATCGACAAACCCTTTCGCCCCAGCGTCGACGACTCCAGCCCGGGCCAAGACCGAAAGCTTCTTAGGGGTATTCCTTAGCGCTTCTCGGGCGCGCTGGAGAGAGAAGGAGAGGAGTTCGGCGTAATCGGTTGTGCGGCCGGCATGCTCGTGGATGGCCTCCGCCCACTCCCGCATGACTGTCAGCATGGTGCCCTCGACGGGGGAAAGAATGGCCTGGTAGACGGACTGGACAGCCCGCCTCGCTGCCTCAGCAAAACTCCTCGCTGTCAGACGGGGCTCGCTCGGAATCTCGTTACTCAGGCTGTGGACAAACTGAGCAAAGATGAGGCCAGAATTTCCCCGGGCTCCGACAAGGGCGGCTTCGGCAATGGATTGAAAAGTCTTCCGCAAAGAAGCGCTGACGACGGCGCTTTCGGCGATAGATCGCATGGTGGCCGCCAGGTTTGTTCCGGTATCGGCATCGGCCACGGGAAAGACATTGATCTTATTGAGATAATCCTGATCCTGGATCACGGCGTTCCCGCCCGCCAAAAAAGCGTAATAGAGCCGCCGGCCGTTAAGGTAAGCGATCTTCACTGGCGGCTTACCATCCTATAATCTGATGTATCCCATAATTATGCTTATTGGAGTTCATTTGTCAAAAACGCTTCCCTTTCTCTTCCCTGCCCGGAGTTGGAGGATTCATGGTCAAGGTCATGTTTCTGGAGGTCATACTTAGTAAACCTATATATTCTATCATTCTTTGCGTTTTTAGGTTGAATATCTCGCCAAGAGCGGCTCAGACTTCATCTTCGACTCTCGGTGTTTCCACCACATCTTAAAAGTGGGCAAACAAGGAGTTATATTTACGCTTGCTTTATGCAGAAAAGATATGCCGCGTCAATCTTTCAAAGCCAGCGCCTGACGCCGCGAAAGAACCCAGGGTTTATCCCAGCCAATGATCTTTTTCCCGTTCCAGTAGAAAGTCTCGAACACAGAGTTATCATCATTGGAAATGAGAGCACAGTAGAAAGATTGATTTCGACGGAGATACTTCTTCATGAACCGCCGCGCCCGCCGGTAGGAGGAAAATTTCCGGCACCAGACCTCATAGGAGGGGGAATCCCCACAAAGACAAACTTCCCATTTCTCCCCGGCCATCAGGCTGTTCCTTCTCGACCGGGGTCGGTCCTCCGCCTCACGCCCCATCCTCCAGTTTTCTTTTCGACCGCAAATACCATTCTACATGCATCCTGGGGCCAACTCAAGCTTCCTTGATAGAATGGGAATCGATATGACCCCCGGCTTAGCTTTTGGTACTCGGCGAGACCGAGGCCAGCCAGCTTGATTATTGTCAGAGATGCGGTATCATATAGAGAATTTAATGGACAAAGATAAAGAGTTTCGGGTGACGGTGAGGCCCTATCGCCGCCGCGACCGGAATCAGGTTCTCAAGCTGGTCAGGGAGCTCGAGGCGGAGATGGCGGAAAAGTTCCAAGCCGTTCGCATCAAGTCTCAAATCGAAGATTACCGGAAGCGCTACCTTAACCCCCGGTATAAATACAAAACCTTCGTCGCCCTGGTGGAGAAAAGGGTGGTCGGGTTTCTTATCGGCTATCCTTCCCTCGGCGCTCCAGAAGTGGACAGGATGTACGATGTCCTTCCTCTTCCGAAGGGTACCGTGCCCCCCGAGTTCTATCTCCAGATCACCTTTGTCTCCAGAGCCTTCCGTAACCGGGGGATATCCAAGCTCCTCCACAAACATGTCATCGAGTACGCGCAAAAGCAGGGCTACAAAGAAATTTACGCTTGTATCGCCAAGTGGAACGAGCCCGAGCTCAGGGTCATCCGCTCCTTCAAGTTCAAGGAAAAAGACCTTGGCTACCGGTATCGCCTCAGTCTCCGGTTTTAAGCCCACTCGTCTCGTATTCAAAGGATGTCCCTTCAGCGTGGCCATGGCCGCCGTGGGCTCATCGACCATGAGGACGATTTTCTTGCCGGCGCTGGAGCGACTTTTGGAAAAGGTAAAAGACGGGAAGGCCAAGGAAGACCATGACGATGGCGATAGAGGATTCCACAGGACGCTCGAAAAAGCCGAGGATGAGGATAGAGGCACCGGCCAGGAGATAAACGGCTGGAACGACGGGGTATCCGGGAAGACGGTAGTCGCTTATCCCGGAGCGCCGCACCTTGAAAACACCGAAAACAGCGAGGAGAGGGAAGATTCCCAGCGAAAAGCCCATATAAGTAAGAATCTGGTCAAATGTCCCCAAAAGGACCATCAGCGAGGCAATCGCTCCCTGGAGGAAAATGGATTTGGCGGGCACCTGGTAGCGGGCGTGGACTTGGGAGGCGAAGGGAAAAAAGCAGCGGTCGCAAGCCATGGCGTAATAGACGCGCGGGCCAAGAATGAGGAAAGCGCTGAGGGAAGAAAAAAGGGCAAAGGCGATAAGGAGCGAAAGGACGCTTTCGAAGGAAGGCCCAAAGAGTTTCCCGGAAGCGAGGCCGCCGATGGAGATCACCCCGGCCATCTCGGCAGGCGGGACAGCATAGATATAGAAAAGATTGAGCCCGAGGTAAAGGAGAAGGACGATGCCCGTCCCCAGGAGAAGGGAGTGGGGAAGATTTCTTTGCGGGTTCCGCACCTCCGACCCGACATAGGCAGAAGCATTCCAGCCGCTGTATGCGAACATAATCCACATGAGGGAAAGACCTATTGTCTTCCAGCCACCAAAATCGAAGACAAATCCCTCGCCGCGAGTGAGATGGCTGAGCTCCCCCTCTCCGGATAAAAAACCGGCGCTGATGAGTCCAAGGATGAGGCCGATTTTGAGGAGGGTCAAGACATTCTGAACTCTTGCCCCGAGCTCAATTCCCCGAGAATGGACGAAAGTGAAAACAAGGATGACGGCAATGGCGTAGAACTTTTTCCCCGAACTCGGAAGAGCAGGAAGAGCCCTCGTCAAATACTCCGAGAAGCCAATGGCCGAGGCCGCAATCGGCGCTGAGAACCCGGCAAAAAAAGATACCCAGCCGCTCAAGAACCCGAAAACCGGGTGGAAGAGGCGAGAAAGGAACGTATACTCCCCACCAGCCCTTGGCATCGCAGCACCCAGCTCGCCATAGCTCAAAGCGCCACAGAGGGCAATGACTCCGCCGGCTGCCCAGAGGACTAGCATGAGCAGCGGCTCTTTCAACCCGGCCATGAGCAGTCCGGAGGTGGTAAATATACCCGCCCCGACCATGTTGGCGACGACGATGTTCGTCAGGGGAAAAAGACCAAGTCTCCGCTGAAGACCGTTTCCCTGCTCCCTTTTTTCTACGGACACTTTTTCTCCTTTGCTTGTCATTCAAGACCGAGCTTTCGAACGATGGTCTCCTTGACCTGGCTGACAGAAATCCCACGGATGCACCGGGCACTCTCGAAGAAGCAGCTCTGCGAGCATGGGCTACAGGGGAAGGTCAGGCGGATAACTTCGTTAGCCGGTCCCCAGGGACGGAAGCGCTCGTATTCGCCCGGGCCGAATAGCCCGACGACAGGAACGCCGGCGGCGACCGCAACATGCAAAGGCCCGGAATCATTCCCCAGAAAAAGCCGGCAGTGCCGAAGGAGAGCGCCCATCTGAGGGATGGTCGTCTGACCGGCAAGGTTGAGCGTTTGGCCGGGATAAAGACCCTTTTCAACCTGAAGAGCCAGGTGATGCTCGTTTCGGGCAGCGAAAATCAAAACAAAAGCGCCGTGGCATTCCTGAAGCCATCTTCCAACCTCGACAAATCGCTCCGCCGGCCAGCGCCGAAATTCCCAGGCAGCGCCGGGCGCAAAAGCCACGAGAAGCTCATCCCTGGCCAATCCAGACTTCTTGAGAACATCGGCGGCGAAGGCATTATCTTCTTCCGTTGTCCAGAGCTCCATTCCGGCGCCGCTTTTGTCGGGGTTGAGCCCCAGAAAGGAGAGAAGGTCGAGCTGACGTTCGATTTCATGCTCGGGAAATCCCCTGACGGGGCCAAGAGTAATGAGACGGTTAACATCGGTCAATTTATAGCCAGTAAGGTGATGGGGAAAATCGTGGTACCCGATCCGCTTTGCGGCGCCGCTGGCGTACATGAGGATGAGGGAAGCAGCCTGGCAGGGGTCGTTATTCCAGCGAAGGGAAATAGCTGTGTCGATATGGCGCTTCCACAGCCTCCGCGCAGTTATCCAGAGCGCTTGCCACCACCACAGGGGACTCCCCGTAAAAGCGTTTCGCCAGTTTCTTGCACTCCGCCAGGGGAAAAAAACAAGCTCATCGACATAAGGACAATTCTCGACCAGGCTGGACATGGACGGCTGAACGGCGAGGATGAGCCTGGCCCGCGGTGCAGCGCGCCTCAATTCCCGAAGAAAAGGTCCACTCAAAAGAACATCCCCCATGTCGGCCAGCTGGACGACTATCACGTTCCTCAGCTTGGCGACTGGGCCATCTCCAGGCCGGAAGGCCTGTCGTCTTCTCCCCGCCAGCTTAAAAAATATTTCCAAGCAAATCGGGAAGACGAGGAGCGCCGCCAAGGAAGCTCCTTTATCGGTCATTTTTTTCAAGATGCGACCATAAAAGCCCGGCTTGAGGAGGGCACGAGCCGTGACGGCCACAGCCCCAACAGCAAGCCAGCGTCGAAGACGCCGGCAAGTATACCTCACATCAGCCCGAGGAATCGGCTTCTCAAAAAAAACAACGGCTGGCCCTCGCTTACCAACTTTCGCCAATTCTTCCTCTATAGCCGAGACCGTTTTATCGAGGGCGAAGCTTTGTTCAGCTTTCTTCCTCGCGGCGGATGTCAGGCGCTCAAAAAGACGCGGGCTTTCGAGGAGCTTCTGGATTTGCTGAGCACACGCCTCAGCATTTTCGGCCGGGAAGATGAGGGCATTCTGCTCCTCTTCAAGAATGTCTGCGTTTCCCCGGGTTGGAGTCGAAACAACGGCCATTCCGCTGGCCATCGCCTCGAGCAGCCTGAGGCTCAAGCTATCATCGCCTGCCGGAGGAAAGATGAAGATATCATGAGCCCTGTAGATGTCGGGTAAGTGCTGCCGTGGCTTTTGCGTTTCGAAGCGGACAAGGTCTTCTACGCCGAGGCTTCGGGCAATCTCTTCAAAATAGCTCTTGTAGTGGGGGCCGGACTTGTCTTTTCTTACCTCCACAACAGTGAACGACGGTTCTTTCCCGCCAAAATTTTTCTTCAGAATTGCCAGGGCTTTGATGGCCACATCAAGCCCTTTGTGGGGCATCAACTGACCGACATAGAGGAGTCGCGTCGAGCTCGATTCTCGAGATTTAGGGGGGCAAAAACGGTCGAGATCAACTCCCCAGGGAACGACAGCGGCTGCCTCTCTCGCCTGGCCAAGCTGAATTGCTAAACCACGAAGATGGCGGCTAGCAAAAATGGCCCGATCGAAGGATAGGCTGGTCTCTGGTTTTATAACACCGAAGCGTCGACTCAGCCAGCGAAGAGTCCTGAAGCCGTGTCGTTCAGCTGGCCATAACTGGCGCCATTGGTCTTTTTCCCAGATGGCAAACCAGTTGTCAGCGAGATAGAAAGAAAACGGGATGGCCATCCTCTCGGCCAGCCAAACGAGCGAAACAGAAACCTGGCTGAGGTCAAAGAAGAGGGTAACGTCGGGGGAGAAGTCGAGGGCCATATTGCGGAACGCTGTCTGGTTAGTCCATTCCTTGAAGAAAACTCCCCTCCAGTCGGATGTGACCTTGGATCCAGTTATCAACGACCGATGGATTTCCTCGCCCATCGATGTTCTTCCCCTCGGCGAGAAACCGGCGAGAATTTTAACCAGGTGGCCCCGTGCCTGGAGTGCTTCGACAAGGTCTTGACAGCCAAGTTCGTAGCCGCCAAGCCGATCAGGAGGATAGAAGCTGGAAACAACGAGGATGCGCATCGGCCTCCATTTTTTAAGCTTGTTACTTTTATCACACCCGAAATCCAGCCGTCAATTTTGAAAGCCTAAGCCACCTCGGGTTAGCCAATTGTCTTGAAATGAATGAGCTCCGGTATTAAAATCATCCTGTTTCCTGGAAAGAAAGGTGACCATGGAAGAAGCCCTGAGAAAAGAAGTTGAGCGCTTGAAAGAGGAGCTAATTCGAAGAAAAGAGGAAATCCAGGATATCCGCGAGCTCATCCGGGAGGAAATCGACCGCCCATTTCGAACTGACCCAAATGAGCTTTCCGAGCGAGAGTTCGAGACTTTCTTTCGGGAAAGGCTGGCGGAACTCAAGCTGTCAACGGACCTCAACCCCGACCCTCAAGCCCTCCGGTCCCACCGAAAAATTATCGGCCGGCTGATTCTTTTTCTCAAGCGAAAATTCATGAGCCTGATTCGCTTCTATACCGAGCAGATAACACCCAAGCAGACGCAGTTCAACGTTAATTCCGCTTCCCTCCTCGAAGCGGTGTTTGCCTTTTCCAAGAGGAAGGAGAAAGAACTCCACGACGTCCAGGAGAGAATGAGCCGCTTGGAGGAAACTCTCGTCCTTCTCCTGGCCCGACTGAAAGACCTCAAAGGAGAACCGGACAAGCCCGTCAATCAGAGTCCGGAAGTTCTGACGGCAGAAAAAAAATGAGGACAACGGACGATTTAGCCTTCGTTGAACTCCTGGAAAAATTAAAGAAGGATCCGGCCGAGGCCCACCCATTGCTCCACCAGGAAGTTTCCAGAATTTCCCTCGAGAATGGAGTTCAGGCTGCTTTCAACCTCTTGTCGAGGATGGAGGTTAGCTTCGGGTGGCGGCGGCCAACCTTAGCTCTTTACGACCATGCCATCCATTTTATCGGTGGCGCCCAGAAATATGGGTTGACTATGGCCGCCACCCTTCAGGATGTCTTCGATATCACCATCCTGGCGAATAGAGAGGTCGGCCTTGAGGATTTTCGCCGCTGGTACGGCCTGGATTTATCCCGCTGCCGCATCAAGGTTCTTAAGCTCCCTTATTATGAGAAAAAAGAAGTGGCTCATCTTGACCCGGCGCTTGTTTCAGGCCAGGAGCCCAATCCCTTTCATCCTGTGAGCCGGGAAAGCGGCAATTACGATATCTTCATCAACAACAGCATGAACGAGATGGTCTACCCGCTGGCCAACATCTCCGTCCTCGTCTGCCATTTTCCCGAGAGGCGGCCGCGCCTCTATTTCTACGCTGACCGTTATGACTATATTGTTTACAATAGCCGCTACACATCGGAATGGATCGCCAAAAAATGGAAAATTCCCTCCCATGAGCACATCTATCCTTATGTGGAGAGGAAATCCGGCGGGGGGGAAAAGCCAAAGAGGAAGCTCCTCCTTTCGGTGGCTCGGTTCGAGGTTGAGGGGACAAAGAGGCAGAAGGAGATGATAGAGACTTTCCTTCGTCTCCATACCTTCTACCCCGAGGCAATCAAGGGATGGAAATTTATCTTGGCCGGAGGGAGCAGCTCTGGTAACCGTTATCTTGCCCATCTCGAAGAGCTTCTCCGCCAGCATCCCCGCTCCAGCATCGAACTGCGGGTTAATATCACCGCCACGGAGCTTGAATCCCTCTACGAGGAAGCGACCCTGTTCTGGCATCTGTGCGGGATTGTCCAGGATGACCCATCAGCTGTCGAGCACTTCGGAATGACCACCATCGAGGCGATGGAGCACGGCGTCGTCCCCATTGTTTACGATGGCGGTGGACTACCCGAAATCGTCGACGACGGAGTGAACGGCTTCCGGGTCAAATCCCGCGCCATGCTCCTGGAGCGCACCCTCGAGCTCTTGAGAAATCCTTCTCTCGTGAGCGAGCTCTCTCGAGCGGCACGCCGGAAAGCACAGGAATTTTCGAGGGAAAAATTTGAGGCCCGCGTCCGGGCATTCTTCGACCGCCTCCTCTGCCAGTACACGATGGCGCATAGAAGCACTCCCGCCTTTTTTGATTGAAAAAAACACTCCCTCTCGCCGGGGCTCTCTGGAAGTGGATCCCTCTTTAATGCCTCTTCGGAAATATTTTTCTTTCTTCTTGGCGAAGCCTATCGTTCCCGATGGTCAGGATGAGTGTTTCTTCCGGCTGAGCTCCCAACAATTTTGCCAGGCTCGACAGAGGAAGCGAGCTTGACGTCCAGCCAGAATGAATATTTTTTTGGCCCTGATTTGGAAGGGCCGGCTGAAGCTGCGCCCGTAGAGAAATCGCCGGTCCGATCACCCCGGGCATGAGATTCAGAAGCTGTCTCCCTCTCTGCGCCTTTCTCCGAAGCCGCTACCACCCGGGCCAGCCGCGCCGCCTGCATTTCCTTGGTCAGGCCTCCCCATTCAAACCCGAGCTTAAAAGTCCCCCCGCCCGAGGCCTGGATTTTTCCCGGGCCCCCTCCCCGGCCAAGAGGAATCCGGAATTCGAAGACCGACCTCTCGCCTTGCTTGATGTAACGGAAAGTGGGGAGCTCGACCCCCTCGGTGAGCAGGCTTTCCGGCGGGACGCTTTTCTTCTTGTCGAGGATTTCACAATCATAGAGAAGGTAGCTGGGTTTTGACTTTATTTCATCTTTCTGTTCTTCCGAAAGAACCTGGCCCCGTCTCTCCACTATCTGGATGAACTCATCCGGGCTGACCCGTCTTCGAAAGAAACGGAGCCCTTGGTCTTTCTTTTTCTTCCCCAAGGGGTCGATAAATACGGACATTCCCGTGGCCTCGAGGGTGCTCAAGAAATCGTTATCACGGATGATAAAAAGAATGTAGAGGTTATCGGCATCATTGCGCAAGGCCACGTCGACGGCAGGGCTCTCTTCGGAAGCAAGCACATCATCACTCCACTCCTCCGCCGAGGCATCGATGACAACTGGCCTTGCCGCCCACGTGCTCTGGACGAACTTATCGGCCGCTTTTGCGGAAAGAAAAAGAAAGGAAAGCCCCATACCCATAAAAAACCAGTTGCTCCATTTCCTTTTTTTCATTTTGCCCCTCCCCTCGCGAGTCAAAATTGCCCTCGAGCTGAGCCCGAATCTTGTTATCGACTTGCTTTCCGCCACTTCCTCCTCATCCTTTTTGAACCTAAAAAATTATAGACAATAAAGCGTCGTCCAGCAAGTTCCTTCGCCTCAAAAGAACTGGCGGTCGAAATACCCGAAGGTCTCATTTTCTACTTGCTTTTTTTCTCCCTTTTTATGCTATAATATAGCCGACTCTCCTGCGCCGGCTGGGGAGAGTCCCCACCTTTTTGGTTCCCATCATCAACCCCCCTTTTGCTGAAACAGCCGGCACCTTATCTTCTCCTGCAGCACCAGGAACTTGAAAAGAAACGGGAAGGCAAAGTCTATCTAAATTGATCACGCCATTCTTTGAATCCGAGGGGAGGATGATTTAATACCCAAAGTGACACCGCCAGGGTCCTGCTTTGCTGATGGAGTGCAATTCTCGACCGGGTGCACATTGGGAAAAGGAAACGTCCATCTGAGAGAAGCACAAGGTCTTCGGGTGATTTTTAGAAAGAAAAATGAGGAACTTATCCTCAAGCTGAGAAAAGAGGTAATGGAGGAAATAGACTCTCTTCCTCCAGAAGAGAAGGCCTGGGTTCATCTGGCTCAAGACCTCTATCAGAGAGAAGTCGAGAAGATGTTTTTAATCATGAGATAGTTGCCCTCTCAAATAAATTTTCTCCCTTTTGCTGACTGCATCCGCCGTTTGATATAAATCGCCCTCCGGACAAAAGAGGGCTCCTTTATGCTAAAAGAAGCTGAATTCATCTTTTTATGCCAGTTTGAGCTTGGTCTGATTTGTTTATGGTAAGTCGCTCATTCCAGGGGAAAAAGGATGCCGAGGGCCGGACTCGAACCGGCACGGTTGTTGTCAACCGAGGGATTTTAAGTCCCTTGCGTCTACCAATTCCGCCACCCCGGCGGGATGGAAGGGGAAAGCTTTTTTCCTGCAAAATTATAGCACAGCCATGAACTCTAACCAACTTTTATGAGGTCGGACGATGGTAACTCATTTAAATTAAATAAGTTAAGCCAATTTTAGGGCTTTTCCCAGCCTCAAATTCCCATCTTAAAACCTATGAATCTCAAACCAAGGCTTTGGGGACACGACGAAGAAGGGAAGATTTGGTAAGTTCGGGGCAAGGTATGGCACCATCTTGGATGGCCCTGTGTTATAATAGCAGGTCTTTCTGGCTTATGACCGAGTGACTATTCTGATGACCGGACTGAGATTTGGCGTGCTGCTTTCCCTTATTTGTAGCCTTGCCCTCCTTGCCTGGCAGGTTCTTCACGCACGCTCCTTTGGCCAGCAACGCCCCCTCTCGAGGCCCCGGGGAAAACCGCACCGAGGAATCTTTTATTCCCTCGGCCCGGGTATGCTGCCGTGGGAAAAGGAGAGTGCTGCCAAACACTTGCCAACCTATCTGGCTGGTGTGCTCTACCATGCCGGTATCTTCGCTGCTATCCTGCTTTCCCTCGGCCTGGCCGTTCAGGTTGATATTCCCAAACCACTCCCAACACTTTTTATGGTCACGATGGCTGGCGGTTTCCTGGCTGGAACCGGCCTGCTTCTCAAGCGCAGCCTCAAACCATCCATGAGATATATCAGCTGTCCTGATGATTTTCTGGCCAACATCCTTGTCGATATTTTCCTTCTCACCGGCCTTCTCTCTGTGTCGTTCACTGCTCTCGTTTCCTTTTTCCTCGCCACCGCCATCCTCACCTTCCTTTATATGCCACTGGGAAAGATCCGGCACTGTTTCTTCTTCTTTTACAGTCGAGTCCTCTTTGGTTCCTACTTCGGTAGAAGAGGCGTGCTCCCGCCGGAGAGCCGAGCGAAAAGGAGAGACAAGGCATGAGCCGAGGCGAAGTTCTCACCGCTTTCCCGACCGGTTCACTCGACGAAAAAATCGAGGCGCTCTCAGAAGGGGACATCCAGAAAATTCTGGCTGTTTTCCGGGAAAAGCTCGACGCCTCAGCAGCCGCCTTCCTTTATTCTTGCGTCCACTGCGGTCTCTGCGCCGAGGCCTGTCATTATTATCTTGCCACGGGCGAGGCAGAAGCGATGCCGGCCGCCAAACTTGAGCTCGTCAACCGGATATTCAAGAAGTACCACTCGTTACTCGGGAGGAAGCTGCGGCCGCTCCTCGGCGCGCCAGCCCTGAGCCGGGAGTTGATTCGAGAATGGGTGGATTCTCTTTTCGGACGCTGCACGCTGTGCGGCCGGTGTTCTTTGAACTGCACGATGGGAATCAACATCTTCACTCTCATCAGGGCCGCCAGGTCCGCCCTGGCCGCCGTTGGTCTCGTTCCGCCCGGGCTCCAATCGACGGTCGAGACAGCCATCCGCAGCGGCAATAACATGGGTATTTCCAAAGAAAACTGGCTGGAGACCATTGCCTGGCTGGAAGAGGAGCTCCAGAACGAAGTGGGCGAGCCGGAAGTGCGCTTGCCCGTTGACCGCCGAGGGGCGAAAATCCTCTACGCCATCAACCCGCGGGAAGCCATGTTTTTCCCTCTTTCCATCTCCGCTGTGGGCAAGATTTTCTACGCCGCTGGCGAAGACTGGACATTCTCCAGCGTCAATTTCGATGTCACCAACTACGGCCTTTATAGCGGAGACGATGAAGCCGCCGCCACCATGTCGGCGCGACTTCTCCAGGCCGCCGAAGAGCTCGGTTGCTGTGAAATCATCCTCGCCGAGTGCGGCCATGGGTTTAACTCCAACCGCTGGGAGGCACCCCAGTGGCTGGGCCAGGAGCAAAAGCTGAGGGTGCGGAGCATTCTTGAAATCGTCGCTGAGTATATCCGGGATGGCCGCATCCGCCTCGACCCGGCGCGAAACGCCAAGCTCCACACGCTCCATGACCCCTGCAACCTCGTCCGCCTCGGCGGGATCATCGAGGAACAGCGCTATATCCTCCGACACGCTGTCGAGAATTTTATCGAAATGCACCCCAACCGGGAGAAAAACTACTGTTGCGGCGGGGGCGGCGGGCAGCTGGCCATGAGCAATTTTGCCAAACGCCGCATCGAAGCCGGAAAGATAAAGGCCGAACAGGTCAGGGCGACGGGAGCTGAGGTGGTCGCCACGCCCTGTCATAATTGCATCGACCAGCTCATGGAGCTTAAAAAGCATTACCAGCTGGCCATAGAAATCCGGACTGTCTGTGAGATCGCGGCTGAGGCTCTGATTATAACGCCCCGCGCCAAGCGCTGATTCGCGTCGTCCCCTGCCTCTGCTCTATTCTCCCAATAGCTCTTCGACCTCTTCCTCGCCTTCCTTTAGCTCTTCCTTCTGTTCTTCATCCTGCCTCAACAATAAAGCCTGGAATTCTCCCATATGGGTTTTCTCTTCCTTAGCAATATCCAGAAGGACCTTGCGGATACCTTCATCGTCGGTCAGGGCAGCCATCTGCTCATAGAAGTTGATAGCATCCAGCTCGGCGATCATACCCGCCCGGAGAATTTCTCGATTCAAGTCTTCTTTTCTTACCTTGCTCAGGTCAACCGGCAATTGAGAAAGCATCTTTCCTCCTCTCTTTTTCAAGAATACTTTTTCATTATAGCTGAAGAAAAAGTATTTCGGAAGATGCCCTGTCCCCGACCCCCGGGGCGCAACAGCGACTCCTGATGTCCGTCGACAAAAGAGTCAATTTTGGCCATGAATGGGGATGGCACCTCTCAGGGCCTGAGCGCAAAATCGACAGCGGCCTCAGCATGAATCCGCGTCGTATCAAACAAGGGAACGCGGCTGTCTTCCTCTTTAAGGAGAAGCCCTATCTCTGTACAGCCGAGGATAACGCCCTCTGCCCCACGCCCTGCGAGAGCATCGATGATCCTTATGAACTGGCCCCTCGATTCCTCGAGGATTTTCCCCAAGCAGAGTTCTTCGTAAATGATTCGATGAACGATGGCCCGGTCTCGCTCCCCGGGAATCATCACCCGGAGCCCCTTTTCTTCGAGGCGCGATTTATAAAACTCTTGCTCCATCGTATACCTTGTTCCTAGTAATCCTATTCTTTTTATATCTTTACTAAGAATTTTTTCCGCTGTTGCATCGGCGATGTGTAACAGCGGGATCGACACGCTGGCCCGAATCTCGTCCGCCACCTTGTGCATCGTGTTGGTGCAAAGGACGATGAAATCCGCTCCTCCCCTCTCCAGCCTGACCGCTGCCTCGCTCAGGGCTCGGGCAGCACTCTTCCAATCGTCTGTCGCCTGATAATGTTCAATCTCATCAAAATCAACGCTATAAAGAAGGCATTTAGCCGAATGAAGCCCTCCTAACCTTGCCTTCACCTCTTCGTTGATGAGGCGGTAATACTCAACCGTTGATTCCCAGCTCATCCCGCCAATAAGCCCGATCGTCTTCATTCTTGTCACCCTTTCTCCGTGCTCATCCTGGAGGCGCAAAAAAATGCAACCGTTTCTCGCAAAAGCATGGCCACTATTCAAATTATCAAAAATCGCGCCCTTAGGAAACCCTCGATGGTCATTATTCTTCTTCTCTATCATGAAGCGTCATTTGACCGTGAATGAGGATGGACGATGGATCTTCTTGAAAAGCCCCGGCTCTGGCCTGTCTTCCCGCCCTCACGCCGTAATCTTCATAAGCGCCCGGCACCCTGGGGCAGAAGGCCCAGAAAAGGAAAAGGAGCGTGTCGACAAGATACTTCCAATCGGTTTTAGACATGTCTTTTAACCTCTCGAACAAAGTAATGAGCTCAGCCGCAGCCACATATTTTTGATTTCTTGCGAAGCACCGTTTACCCCAAATTCAGTAACCGGGATGCCCTGGACCAGGGATTGAACAACAGCCTCTTCGAAAGGAATTCTCCCCACCACCGGCACAGAGTTTGCCCGGCACCACTCTTCGATCTCGCCCGTCATCCTGAGGTTCAGGTCGAATTTATTGATGCAGCAGGCGGCCTGCGTTCTGAAATGCGCGGCTACCCGGATAACCCTTTCCATATCATGAATCCCGGACAGCGTCGGTTCTGTCACCACCAGGGCCAAATCGGTTCCGGAAAGGGAAGCGATGACCGGGCAGCCTATCCCCGGAGGGCCGTCGACGATAACGAAGTCCAGGGCGTTCCTTTCGGCAATCTCTTTCGCCCTTTTCCGCACTTCGGTCACCAGCTTGCCGGAGTTTTCCTCTCCGATTCCCAGCCGGGCATGGACAAAAGGACCATATTTTGTGGAAGAGACAAACCATTTGCCCGAAACGATATTCTCCATCAAGATAGCTTCAACAGGGCATATGAGCGAGCAGACCCCACAGCCCTCGCAGGATATCGAGTCGATGGCGATTTTTCCGTCCTCTCCTCCGGAAATGGCGGAGAAACGGCAAACCTCAAGGCAATTCCCGCAGCCTGTGCATTTCTCCACGTCAACTCTCGCTTTTTTGCCTCCCGAGAAGGAGTGCTCTTCTTGAATCTCAGGATGAAGGAGAAGATAGAGGTTGGCCGCATCTACGTCACAGTCCGCGAGGACCTTTTTCTGAACGAGGGTGGCCAGAGCGGCCGAGATAACCGTTTTCCCCGTCCCTCCCTTTCCGCTGATGACGACGAGCTGCTTCATTTCTTCCATTCCTGAACCTTGGTGTAGAGTTCCAAAAATTTCTCCCTGTAGGCTGGTTTAGCTTCGACGAGGGGAATTCCTTCTGAGTAGGCCACAGCAATCTCGCGATCAAAGGGCAGAGTCAGGAGCAGAGGAATATTCTCCTTCCGGCAATAGGCCTCCACTCCACTATCCCCGACTCCAGCCCGGTTGATGACCACCCCGACCGGAATGTTCATTTCTCTCAAAGTCTCGACAGAGAGTTCCAAGTCATTCAGGCCAAAGGGCGTGGGCTCGGTGACAAGAAGAGCAAAATCACTCCCTTTGACTGCTTCGACCATCGGACAGGATGTTCCGGGAGGAGCGTCGATAATCACCAGCCTTGTCAAATCGATGTTTTTCTTTATTTCTCTCACGAGCGGAGGAGACATGGCCTGGCCGATGTCCAGCTTTCCGTGGATGAATTCAATTCCGGTGGATGAACCAAACTCCATGATTCCTATTCTCTGGCCCTTCTCCTTGATGGCCTTCTTAGGACAGAGAAGACCACATCCTCCGCAGCCGTGACAGAGCTCTGGAAAGACGAGAACGGTTTCTTTGAGAACCGCTATGGCATGATAAGCGCAGACCTCAGCGCACTTGCCGCAATAGGTGCACTTCTCCTCGATGATCTCCGGGACTGGAATGGAAACCGGGCGATTACTCACGAGGTGAGGCTTGAGGAAAAAATGAGCGTTGGGTTCTTCCACATCGCAGTCCAAGAACTGAATAGGCTGCTCTCGACCTAGAGAAAGAGCCAGGTTGACGGCGATGGTTGTTTTTCCCGTTCCTCCTTTCCCACTGGCTACCGAGAGAATCACTGAATGACGATTTCCTTTCCCACACCGATTCTAATATAATCCTCTTGATACTCTTCAGCGAAAAGCAGCCGCGCTTCATCTCCAGAACAATGACAAGGGCCGACTTTTTGAACCCCCACACTCCGGAATTTGGCGATGATGTCCTTTATTTCTGCTTTATAAAACCCAGCTAGATGAAACCCTCCGCAAACGAGGTAGATATCTTTATTAAATAATTCTTTAACTCTGGCAAGAATATTGGTGATCCTTGGATGGGCACAGCCGGTCATAACAATAAGGCCTTTCTCGGTATCTAAAACCAGGGACTGCTCTTTGATCCAGCCCTCGATCACCCCTGAAGTCGAGGCACCTTTACAGATTTCTCGCGATTTCTCCACTTCCACAACTGTGGCTCCCTTTTTGCGGACCCCCTCTTTAAAATCAGAAGGGAAAAAATGGGGCAACCAGACTTCGATTTTAGGGTTTCTCAAAAGAAGCTCTTCCAGGCCGCCGGTATGGTCCCGGTGAATATGGGAAAGGACAACCACGTCGATTTGCTCAGGCCTAATTCCAAGCTTTTCCATATTGGAGAGCAGGATCTGCCCGTTAGCTCCAGTATCAAAAAGGATAGACTTTTCCAACCCTTCCCAGAAACAGGAAAATCCCCAGTCCGTTTCAAGCCTTTCATCATAGGGATGATTATCATAGACAATGATTGCTCGGAGAGATGATCTGTTGTCCATGCCAGTCACTCCAGCAAAAAGGTTCGTGACAACCGTTAAGATAGAGAATAAAGCAAATTTTTTCATTGGTCCTATGATCTTTCCCGGTCTCAGATGAGCCTAATCCCTTCGGCAAATACCGCCACCGCAGCAGGGTAGAGATTCATATTCGTATATCGGCATTCCCTGCTCAAAATGAGTTCTATTGCTTATTCTTTACCGCTTCCAGGGTCTGGATTCTTTTGGAGATTTCCTCCAGCTGCCGCTTGAGAAACTCCGCCTCCTGCTTCAGGTACCTGACCTCTTCTTCTGCAGATGGCGAAGTTGATGCCGGGGTAAACGGAAATGTTCCTCGTTGGCCGGTAGCAGGACCAAACCCCATACCCCGTCCCATTCCCATGCCGCGGCCCATTCCTCTTCCCTTGCCCCTGCCCATGCCGTAACCACCTCCCGCGCCACTCCAGCCACCCCCCATGCCGAAGTGAGAAGGATTTTCAACAGCCTCAAATTCCATCGTGTCGGGGTCAACAAAGATGATGTAAGGGGATCTTCCAAATCGGGGATCCACCGGGCTTGAAAGATCGGCCTGGCTGGCCGATATGGCAATTCTCATTTCTTCTCCTTTTCTTTTCTCCTTAGCTCTGTCAGTCTTTTGTTGACCTGAGCCAACTGCTCTTCAAGAATCTTAGCCTGACCCTCCAGAAAATCTTCTTCCATCTCTTCCGTGAAAAACCAGGCATAGGGGGAATAGGGAAAATTCCAATAGGGATAACCCAGAAAAGGCCAAAACCCGCTCCTGCGCCAGCCTCGGCCTCTTCCAAAGCCAAGTCCTCTCCCCAAACCTCTTCCGAAGCCTGCCCCAAACCAGAACCCACGGCCAAACCCATAGCCTGGGTTCATGAAACCAGGAACGGGAAAGCCAGCGCAATAGCCCATTGCTCGCCCTGTCATGGGGCCGACTCCCACTGGTCCTGTTCTGTCACCGAATGGCATGATGTTTACCTCCTTTTCTAATTGACCGAGTCTTGAAAGTTATAATCATTTTGGCTCGGTTTCTGGATTAATGCGAGCTATCTGATAATGATTATCATTACCAATATCATTATAAGCGCATCGCTTTCGTCTGTCAACTGAGAATCTACTGCCCCTTTCTGCAGCCCCAGGTTTATCATTGCTTTTTGAAACCACGGCCATCAAAGAATTTATCAAATTTTTCATCTCCTTGTCTTCAGATGTCGGCAAATAAAGAAGGTGGCCCGGGCAATGGCAATCGGAAGCCCCGAATTTCCTCTGGGGAATCTCAATTTTTTCAAGCAACTTCCTAATCTGCCGGACCATCCCGCATTCATCGAAAAAGCCTGGCTTCACCCAGATAGCCTTAACTTCTGCTTTCTGGAGAAAATAATCGATGTGCCAGAAAAGTCTCTTATCTTTCCTCAGATGGCGCTCGAGCCTTTTTTCAAGGCCCTGTTGAGCCCGTCCCACGTAAAGATAAAGACCGGCCTTAAAATGGTTTTCCGGCAATTTTCCCGCTTTGAGCGTCTGCCCTCTCTTCAATCGCAACACGAGCACATAGAGACCTGAGTCCTTTCGCTTCATCTGCTTTCTCTTCTTCTCCCTTTCAACTTTTTGAGGCGGAAGAAGAGGTCTGGACGCTTTTTCGAAACGCATATGTCTTCCGGCCTTTCTCGATAAACTGGAAAAGCCCAGGTTTGGTCAAGGAGGATAGAATCTCACCCTCCGTCAGGTGATGATCGCTCACCGAAAGAATCCCGGCTGGCTTCAAAATCCTGTGCAGTTCTTCAAGGACCACGCCGGGCTGCTCAAGCTCATGGAAGACATCATAAAGGAGAACTGCGTCAAGACACTGATCGGGCAGCCCCGTCCGACTATCTGACCGGATAGTCGTGACGTTGGGCAAATGTTTTTTGGCTTTGAGCCGTTCGACCATCTCGATGGCTACGGGATGAACATCAAGAGCGTAAATTCTTCCTGAAGGACCAATCCTTTTCGCTAACGGAACAATGTAGCTCCCCGGCCCACAACCAAAATCAAGAACCCAAGCTCCCTCTTGGATAGGTATCTCTTCAAGAATTTTCTGGCGCGGCGCAAAAAAATCTCGAACCTTGTACGACAAGGCCATGAGTCTAAAATGGCAGGCGTCCTTATCGCGAGCTTCCCTTCTCTTCATTTGGTTACTTCTCGATTATTCTCCTTCGAACCAAAGAAGGAGATCAAGGTTTTCTCAATCTCGACGGCAGACGCCTCCCGAAGAGCAAGGCGGGGTCAAACACCGTTCGTCTTTTCCGCAACAGGTTTTCCCTTTGAGCGAAGGTCGACCCATGACAACAGCGGCAGGGGATGAGACAATCTTCTGAAGATTCCGGCTCTGGCAATAATCACACCTGACGTCTGGGGCGTGGGTCCCGGATGGCGCCAGGACTTCGGTCACTCGCCCACAATCCTGGCATTTATATTCGTAGATAGGCATGGCCGTCGATCAGGCACGCGTCATCTTACTGCCGCATTTCGGGCAAGCTCTCTGGTAGCAGGGATTTCCCCTCTCATGAGGAACCTTTGTCCCGCAGGAAGGGCAAACGCACGAGCCGCCCGGTCCGAGACCTCTTCCTCCCATTCGGCCTGCGCCTCCACCTCCTCTTCTTCCTTGCCCCTGCCCTCTTCCTTGTCCACGTTGCTGCATTTCTTCCTCCTTCAATTATAGGATTGCATAATCTCCCTGCTTTCTTCCATCAATCCGCCAGCGAGCTCCTCCATTTTCATGCTCTTCCAGAACGAGAGCTTCTCGTGCACCTCCAGATATTTAAGCGGAATCGGGTGAGTCCCGATGATGACAGGAACACCGAAGCGCTTTTCGATGAACTCCTTGAAATGACGGATATGCCGACAGGGAGGATACCCGACGACCAATCCAGTGGCCAGGTGAATAACCTCAGCCCCGTTCTTGATCATTTCTTCAGGAACATACTCCACGTTGCCCCCCGGACATCCGCCGCAGTAGGAATATCCAACCACCTCGACGGGTTCATCCTTGGGATAAGCGGCAAACCCGCCAACTCGCTCTCGCAGGGCACGGAAGCATTTTCCTCCGCCGCAGGATTGATAGCGGCCACAGATGATGATGCCGATTTTCTTCATGCCTCTCTCCTTTCTTGCTTTCTCATTGCCGGGAGTCATTCAAGATTCTATCGACAATTTCCTGAAAAGCCCTCGAAGCTTCTGAGTCGGGCTGACTGATGGCAAATGGCTTTCCCTCGTCTCCTGAGATGACGATCTGAGGGTCAATGGGAATTCTTCCCAGGAAGGGAACCTGGAACTCCCATGCCGCCTGTTCGCCGCCTCCGACTTTGAAGAGGTCAATCCTCTTTCCGCAGTGGGGACAGACCATGCCACTCATATTTTCGATAATCCCAATGACTTTCAGGTTGAGTTTCATGGCGAAGACGACGGCTTTCCGCGAATCGAGGACAGAAACATCTTGGGGCGTTGTGACGATGATGGCCCCTGTCGCGGGGATGAGCTGAGCCACGGACAGCGGCTCATCCCCGGTCCCTGGCGGAGAATCGATAATCAACCAGTCGAGTTCCCCCCAATCGACGTCACCCAAAAATTGTTGGATGACTTTCATCTTCATCGGACCCCGCCAGATCACCGGCAAGTCAGGACTTTGAAGTAAGAATGACATGGAGACAAGCTTCAAGTTTTTGTTCACTTCGACGGGCCTGATCACCTCCGGCGAGATGGCCAACGTTTTATCCTCAACCCCTAACATCTTAGCCAAGTTAGGGCCGTGGATATCGACATCAAGCAGTCCGACCCTCTTACCTCTCTCGGAAATGGCCACCGCCAGGTTGGCCGCCACCGTGCTCTTGCCGACACCGCCCTTGCCGCTAAAAACAAGAATCCTGTTCTTTATCCTCGCCAGAGCTCGCGAGATTTTCGCTTCTTCTTTATCGGCCATGCACTATCTTCCCTTTAGCCAGGCTATAGCTTCACGAATGGTGCGGCCTTCAACAGTCATCACCTTGATGCGGGCGGAGTCGAGCACCTGCCGCGCGTTTGGCCCTACTTGACCAGTCAAAACAGCACCAACCCCCTTTTCGGCGAGAAACTGGGCAGACTTGATACCCGCCCCATGAGCGAGGTCGGTAGAAGGATTTTCAAAGGCTTCAAATTTTAACGTTTGCGGGTCAACGATGATGAAATAACGAGCCCGTCCGAAATTAGGGTCTACCTCCGCGTCCAGGTCCTGTGCTTTGGCCGTGACGCAGATTTTTCCAGTTGGGACCTCGCCTCTTTCTTGGCGAGACTCACCATCATGGCAAGAACGGGCATGTCCCTCAACATACCCGTGGTCGCACAAATCTCTTCCGGACTCGAGCTCCTGGCGGATGAATCTCTCGATGACATCATCGACCTTCCCCTGGACTCCTATTATCGTCTGGATATTGTTTTCAGCGAAAAGACCCTGGGCCCTGGGCCCCATCCCTCCCGCTATGATGACATCGACTCCTTTCTCGGAAAGATAACCAGGAAGGAAGCCGGGCGAATGTCCGGGGTTGGGGATCTCCTCGCGTTTGACCACTTTCCCTTCTTCGATGTCAACCACAGTGTAAGAAGGACAACGGCCGAAGTGGGCCGAAACATATCCGTTATCCGTGGCGACGGCGACTTTCATTTTTCCTCTCTTTCTTTTTCTCTTTCGAGCTCCTTGATTCTTTGCTCAATAAAGTTCAGCTCCTCCTGGAGCCGGCCGGCCTCGGCCCGCAGAAAATCGAGCTCTCTTTCGGGCGTTACCTCAGCTGCTCCCCAGGGGTCGAAAGGGGTGGGAAAGCCGGGCATGGGAAAACCGGGCGCAGGGGAAAAGGGGATGCGTCCCTGGCGCCAGGCGTAATTCATTTGGGGCGTGGGCCATATTCCATGCATGAGATAGTGAGCGCAAGGCCCCAGTCCCGAAGGACTTCTCCCTACCCAGCCGGGTGAATACCCGAAGCGCATCCAGCCCGGAAGACCGGTGAGTTCATACATCCAGCGGTATCTGTTTCTCATTTTCTTACCTCCTTTCTTATCTTTTCGTCAGGATGATTTCTGACAGTCCTGGCAAAGACCCAAAAATTCGACGTTTTGATCCGTGATCAAAAAATGATGTTTCCTGGCCAGGGCCTCAGCCATCTTCTTCATCATTGCCTGCTCTTCCTCAAGGAAATCTCGCCCATCGACTATCCGGCCGCATCTCGTGCAGATGAGATGATGGTGATAATTGCGGCCGTCCTCTCTTTTGAGCTCATAACGACTTTGGCCATCTGGTCCCGAAACCCGGCGGACAAGCCCAAGCCGTCGTAGCAAATCCAGCGTCCGGTAGATTGTCGTTAACCCGATGCCCGGGTAAAGAGGATAGACAGCCGCGTAAATCTCCTTGGCGCTCAGATGCCTTGCCGTTCGGCTGAGGAGGTCGACAATCGCCTCCCGCGGAATGGTCCACCGGGAACAACCAGTGCGGAACCTGTATCGCCACTGGAACGGTCCGGGCATCAAAGTCCACTCGCTTTGATAATGATAACCATTTTCATTATTAATATAGATCGCCGTTGTGCTTTTGTCAAGCCCAAATTTTCTTTTTCTTCGCCCTGAAAATTTAAACTGAGTCATTCTTCAACTACCCAAGTCGCCGCATCTGGCTGTCGCTACCGCTCCGCTCCCAGCAGCATCCCCCTTGCTTTTTAGCGAGCAAGGAAAATTTTGCTCTCCAGAAATAGCTGCTGAGGGTATTAAAGCCCGGCCATCCTTGACAGCCGCTGCGACTGACGATAAATTGTCGCCAGAAAGAGGAGTGTGCCCATCATGAAAACAAGGAATCGAAGTCGATGGCTGTTTCTTTTCGCTTTGATTTTGCACGGAGCCGTATCCTGGACCGGCGTTCAAGGGCAAAAAAAGAACCTCCCCCCGGTGCCGCCCGACCTCGACGCCATTACGGCCCGCGTGATGGAGACCTTCGAAGTGCCGGGCATCGCGTTGGCTATCGTCAAGGACGGCCGGGTCGTGACGGCCAAAGGCTACGGCGTGCGACGCCTTGGTGATCGGGCGATTGTCGATAGTCAAACACTCTTCGGTATCGCCTCTAACACAAAGGTGTTCACGGCCGTTGCTCTGGGCCTTCTGGTCGAGGAAGGCAAAATTGCCTGGGACGCGCCGGTTATCGATTATCTCCCCTGGTTCCAGATGTCAGACCCCTACGTGACGCGGGAGCTGACCATCCGCGACCTTCTTGTCCACCGCAGCGGCCTCGGCCTCGGCGCCGGCGACCTTCTGTGGTGGCCGCCGTCGACCTACTCCCGGAGGGAGATTGCCCAGCGCCTGCGTTTCATCAAGCTGGCCACATCTTTCCGGAGCGCTTACGCCTACGACAACGTACTTTACCTGGTCGCCGGCGAGGTCATCGAAGCGGTGAGTGGCTTAACCTGGGAAGAATTTGTCACCGATCGCATCCTGAAGAAAGTGGGGATGGTGACAACCCAGGTGCGTTATTCAGCCACATCCAATCAGGGAAATGTCGCCGCCACCCACGCCAAGGTGGAAGGGGTGCTTCGGCTCGTCAAGCCCATGGAGAGCGATAACACCAACCCTGCTGGGGGCATCAACTCCAACGCCGACGACATGGCCAAGTGGATGCTCGTCCTTCTCAACCAGGGGCGTCTCGCCGATGGGTCACGCCTTTATGGCGAAAAGACGGCCCGTGAGCTCGAGACCTTGGTGACTCCCGTTCCCAATCCATTGCCGCCGCCTGAGCTGGCTGGCCTAAAGGCCAACTTCCGCGGCTATGCTCTCGGCCTCAATGTCCACGACTACCGCGGGAAAAAAGTGATTACCCACACGGGCGGACTGCCGGGGTACCTTTCCAAGGTGACGCTGCTTCCCGAATTGAGCCTGGGTATCACCGTGCTGACTAACCAGGAATCGGGTGAGGCCTTCAGCTCCCTGACCTGGCACATCGTTGACTATTATCTTGGAGCGCCGCCAACAGACTGGGTGACTGCCTATGCGAAGGTCAAGGAGCGCCGGGAATTCGAAACTTCTGAAGCGCTCAAAAAGGCGGCCAGCGCCCGCAACGCCGCTTCTAAACCCTCATTGCCTCTCGAAAAATACGCCGGAACATACATGGACGCCTGGTACGGAGACATCGACATCGCCCTTGAGGAGGGAAGGCTCGTCATGCGCTTCACCCGAACTCCCTCGCTCATCGGCGATCTTGAGCACTGGCAGTACGATACTTTTATCGTTCGATGGCGCGACCGAGAGCTCCGGGCCGACGCTTACGTCACCTTTGCCCTCAACCCTGACGGAACGATCGACCAGGTGAAAATGAAAGCCGTGTCCCCCGAGACAGATTTCAGCTTTGACTTCCATGACCTCCTCCTCAAGCCGAAAGCCAAACCGGCCGAAAAGCCAGCCGAACAATGAACTGACAAAATGCAAGTCCTCGTCCTAACTTCCTCGAACTCGGGCACCGTCTGGCACTACATCTTCATTTCTTCGGCCAAGGTCAGGATTGGCTCATTTGAGCTGAGATTTACTTTCGTCCCCGATGATTTAGGACAACATTATGCCGAATTTGATCATGGGGACAGGGCAGCCCAAAACGAAATCTATGTCTCCCTGCTCACAAAAGGACTTCCCTTTTCTCCCAGAAGGTGCGAACGATATTATCGCCAGGCGGGGATGAAAGCAGGCTGGCCACGATAAAGGCCATTACCGCCGCCCCGACCGCAACGAAAGAAGGATGCGTCCCCCCTACTCTGAGCCAAGGACAGGCGGTGTTGGCCAGCGCATAAATCACCATCCCGCAGCCGATGGCGGCCAGAGCCCCTTGCTTATTTCCTCTCCTCCAGTTAAACCCGAGGAGGATGGGACCGAAAGTAGCTGCTTCCAGACCGCCAATAGAAAAAAAGATAATCCACTGGACGAGCTTCGGTTGTGAAAGCGCCAGCCCCATGGCTAACCCCAGGCAGCCCGCCATGGTCCAGCGGGAAGCAGCTTTTATCGTCGTCGCGGAAACAGTTGGATTGAGCTCTTGAAGAACGTTCTTGGCAATACTCGAAGTGATGATGATGGCCATAGCGGCCACCGTCGTCTGGATACCGGCGACAATCCCAGCGAGGACAATGCCACCCAGGGCCCTGGGCATGACGTTCATGGCCAGCCAGGGAGCAATTTCATCGGGGACGGCCAACTCGGGGACGATGGACCTCCCGATGACGCCAGAAAGACAGAGGAGAAGGGTCCACAGGAAAACGATAATCCCACCCATCCAGATGCCTCTCTTAAGAGCCCGCGTATTCTTATAAGTCAGGGCGCCAAGCATGGCGTGAGGCATTCCGACGATGAAAAACCCTGTCATGCAGGCGATAGAAAAGGCGAAGGCGGGAGGGAATTCCCCGTTCTTGGTCGGAGAGAGGAAGCTCGCGTCCCTCGCCTCGAGAATATCCGTCGACTTATTGAATCCGCCCGCCGCCTGGACAGTTCCGATAAACAACATGACACATCCGGCGGTGATGACCACGCCCTGAAGAAGCGTGGCCAGTGATGTCCCGCGCATGCCCCCCAGGACACAGTAGACAAGAACCACGAGCGAGCCAAAGGCCAGCGAGATAAAATAGCCCATCCCGGTCATCTGAGAAATGACGCGCGCCGCTCCGACGAACTGGGTGGCCATGTAGGGAATGAGAAAAAATGTGACCAGGGCTGCCAGAAGAAGGACGACCGTTTTGCTCTCGTAGCGAGCTTTAAATAGATCCAAGTAGGTCACGGCGTTTACCCGGCGAGCCACGATGCCGACGATGATTCCGACGGGCGCCAAGAGCAAAAGGTTCATGAAGTTCTGGAAATTGTTGATCATAACCCATGAGTAGCCGTAAGCATAGCTCATCCCCGGACCGGCGATGAAGGTACCTGCGCTGGCCAGCCCTCCAGCGATGAGAAGAGCCACAACTACACCGCCAAGCCCTCGTCCCGCGGCATAAAACTCCTTCTCATACTTGTCGAGTGGAACTTTCTCGACGATCCGGAACGACCAGATGCCCAGAGCGGCAAGAAGGCCGGTATAGGCTAGGAATGAAACGGTCGCCGCGTTCATTCTGGCCCTCTTGGCTCTATTTCTTCATCCGTGAGGAAGACATCGGGAATGAATTTTTCAACAAGGAAAATGAGCAGGATGACAAAAACGGCCGGCACAAGGATATTGCCGACAGCCACCCAGAGGGGGAGTCCCCACAGTCGCGGCTTTATCCCCAAGAAATAGGAGGCCCCCATGACGGCGATGACATATGCAGAAAAGAAGACCCAGGCGAGAAAGAAAGCCCGGCGGGAAACCTTGATCCTCGGGTCCTCAACCGGCCTCATCAAAGGCTTCCTTGACTCGCCTATTTAAATCCAGCTCGCTCGGCCAAGTCAACATCCAAAGATCAATCCTCCGCTCTCCCCCGCTCGGCTCTCGCCAGCGTCTCATAGAGCACCGGAACGACGAATAGGCGGAGCAGAATAGCAAAGAAAAAGCCGCCGATATAAACCACGGCCAACGGCCGGTGGAGCTCGGCGCCGGTCGTCACGATGAGGGCAAGGGGAAGAACGCTAACGATCATGACTATGTCCGTCATCAAAATGGGCCTGAACTTGACCAGGGCGCCTTCAAACACGGCCTCTCGAACGGAAAATCCCTGCTTCCGTAAGTCATTGATTTTGGCCACGAGAATAATGTCGTTCTGAACGCAAATGCCGAAAAGGGCGATGAGCCCGATCATCGAGGAGACGTTGATGGTCTGCCCCGTAAGGAGAAGCGCCAAAATACCCCCGATGAGGGTCGAGGGGATGTTGAGGATGATGAGGAGCGCCTGCCAGATGGAGCCAAAAGAGGAAAAAAGGACGATGAAGATGGCCAGCATGATGACGGCCATGAGAAGCGTCAGATGACGCAAGGCCCGCTGCTGGCTTTCAAACTGGCCGCCGAAGGTCACAAAGTAGCCAGGGGGAAGCGCCACTTCCTCAGCGATGCGCTGGCGTGCTTCTTCGACAAAGCTTCCGATGTCCCGTTTGACCACGTTGCAAAGCACAATCTTCCGCCGCATCATGTTCTCGCGGAAGATGGTCTGCGGACCCTCACCCCGTGAGATAAAGGCCAGCTCAGAAAGGGGAATTCTCTCGCCACCGGGTGTATCGACGAGGAGATTCTTGACCCCTTCCTCATCGTTCCTGTACTTCTCAGGAAGTCGAATGAGAACAGAAGTCACGCGGTCGGGCTCGTAGACATCTGTGGCCTCGATTCCGTTGAGGGCGGTCTCGATGACCTCAGCGACCTGATTCACGGAAATTCCGAACCTCGCCAGCTTCTCTCTATTAAGCCTGACGATGAGCTGGGGCACGCCTGTCGTTTGCTCGATCTGGAGGTCAGCGACTCCCCTGACTTCAGCCAGAACATTCCGGATTTCCTCGATTTTCTCGTTAAGAATGTCCAAATCAGCGCCGAAGAGCTTAACCGATAACTGGCCCTCCGTCCCGGTCAGCATCTCGGCCAGCTTGTTGGCGATGGGCTGCTCAAAAATATAAGCGATGCCCGGAATCCTGTCCAGCTCCTGACGCATGGCCTCGGTGAGCTCACGGAAGCCCCGCTTTCTTTTTTCCCGGGGAACAAGCTCGATGTTGTAATGGCTGTGATTCACGGGGTGGAGATGCTCGGAAGCCTCGGCCGTGCCCGTCGTCCTCGACACGGAGATAACCTCTGGAAAGGAGAGGAAAATCTTTTCGATAGTCCTGCCCATTTTGACCGATTCCTCAAGTGACGTCTCGGGAAGCATGACCGTCGAAGCCATGATAGCACCCTCATCCAGAGGAGGCACGAACTCTTTCCCTAAAAAATGATAGGCGACTCCCGCCACGACAATGAGGAAGATGAAAAGGGCGATGAGCGTAGCTCGATGGCGAAAAGCCAGAACAAGAAGAGAGCGATAAATTTTAACCAGGAATTCCGAGACCGGGTTTCGCCTCTCCCGGATTTGCCTCTCTTGGAGAAAAAAGGCGGCCAGGATGGGTTGGAGAGTCAAATTAAGAAGCATGGCCGCAAAGAGGGCAGCAGCCACGGCAAAAGCTGTCGGCCGGAACATGGCTCCCTCAATGCCCTGGAGAGTGAGCAACGGAAGAAAAACAAGGATGATGATGAGGCTGGCCGAGAAGAGATATTTTCCCACTTCCTTGGCGGCGAGAGCGATGGCATCTTCTCGGCCCATCTGCCCTTTTTTCTCCTTCAGAATGCGGAAGATGTTCTCGACCATGATGATAGAACCATTGGCCATCTTCCCAATGCCGATGGCCAAGCCCCCGATGGACATCACAGTCAAATGGATGCCAAAGATTTGCATCAAGACCAAAGAAATGAGGATGGAAAAGGGAATGGTCAACGAAGCGATGAAGGAAGCTCGAAGGTTCCACATGAACAGCATCATCACCAGGACGATGAGGAGAGCGCCTTCGAGCATGGAAATTTCGACATGATGGATCGACTTGAGAATGAGGATGGATTGGTCGTAGAACGGCTTGATTTTTATGTTTTGCGGAAGGTCTTTGGCCACCTGAGCCAGGGCACGTTTGATGTTCGCGATGGCCGTCAGGGTGTCTCCCCCGTACTGCTTTTCGACTGTGACATAGACGGCTTCCTTGGCGTTGTGGCTGCCTGCTTCTCGCCGGAATTTCGGGCCGACCCGAACATCGGCCACATCCTTGACAAAGATGGGCACATTATTCCGGGAAGTAATGACGGTTTTTTCGATATGCTCGAGAGTGTCAATCCTCCCCATTCCCTTGATGAGAACTTCCTGGGCTCCTTTGGAGATGATGCCGCCCGAAAAATTGCGATTGCTATTCTCAATCGCCTCCTTGACCTGGCTGATGGTGATGCCGTAGTTCTTGAGCATATCCGGTTTGAGAAAGACTTGATACTGCTTGACAAACCCGCCCAGGTTGATGATGAAGGAGACTCCCGGCACCCCTTGAAGCCGGTAGCGAATCTGCCAGTCGGCCACCGACCGGAGCTCCATGGGGTCAGTTTCTTCATTCCCAACGACGGCAAACTCGAAGACCTCACCCATGCGAGAGGAAACAGGCCCGAGGATGGGTTGGCTTGTGCCGAGGGGAAGACGTCCGGCAATGAGCTCCAGCTTGCTCGAGACAATCTGGCGTGCCCGGTAGATGTCCGTTCCCCAGTCAAACTCGACGGTGACGACCGAATCGCCGGTTGTCGACTCCGACCGCACCCGTGTCACGCCGGGGGCGCCGGAAAGAAGGCTTTCCAAGGGGAAAGAGATCAATCTTTCCACATCCTCCGAGGCCATGCCCGGGTTTTCGGTGATGATCTTGACGAGAGGGGCATTAAGGTCAGGATAAATATCCTTGGGGATATGTTGATAGGCTATTGTGCCCCAGATACAGACCAAGCCGATGAGGAAGACCATGAGGAGCTTATGCTTGAGGGAAAAATCGATCAAGCGGTCGATCATGGTTATTTCTCCATTCCTGTCCTAATGAACTCCGGCCCGGCGCAGAATTTCTTCGTGCATCCTGGATTTGAGCTGGTAACTC
Source organism: uncultured Eubacteriales bacterium (assembly GCA_964445305.1). GTDB lineage: Bacteria > Acidobacteriota > Aminicenantia > Aminicenantales > UBA8522 > CAYUKK01. The sequence goes on along the minus strand of CAYUKK010000115.1, from coordinate 3,913 downwards.
CCAACGGTCACAACTTCCTCGCCAGCTTCGAGGCCAGCCACAATCTCCACAAAACCCCCTTCCTTCATTCCTACCTGAACTACCCGAGCTCTGAACCCTCCTTCCACAGGAACAAAGACAATCTTCTCGTTTTGATCGTCCAGCACTGCCGTCTCGGGAACGGCCAGAATCTTCTCCTGGTGGTTGAGGTAGATGGTCATGTCAGCGAACATCCCTGGCTTGAGCTTCTGGCCTTTATTCTCAACCTCTGTCCGGACGGTGATGGTCCGGCTTTCTTCCTTGAGGATGTCGCTGATAAAGCTAATTCTTCCCCTGAAAACTTCACCAGGATAGGCGGGAACTTCCACCCCCACCTCCTGGCCAATCTTGATCTTGGCGATATCCCGCTCGTAGATTTCCCCGTCTACCCAGAGAATGGTCGGGTCCATGATGGTCAGGATTTCTGTGTTTTGATCCACCATCGCTCCGAGGATAGCGTTCGACTGGATGATTTTCCCGTCGATAGGAGCACAGAGAGAGATGATGGGGTTAACCTGATGCATTTTCTCTATTTCCTCGAGCTGCTCTTCAGTGAAACCCAGCACATGGAGCTTTTTTTCTGCGGCCTCCAGGCTCGCCTCGGCCACTTTGAATTCGTTCTCGGCAGCAAGCAAGTTTTTGCGAGCGCCGACTCCTCTTTCAAAAAGGCTTTTTTCTCGGTCAAGGTTTCGGCGGGCCAATTCAAAGTCAGCCCTGGCCTTGAAGAATTCTGCTCGGGCCGCGCCAACCTCCTCGCTCTGGAGGGTTATGAGTTTCTGGCCTCTCTTAACCCAATCTCCGATGGCGACATGGATTTCAGCCACCCGGGCCGGGAAAGCATAGCTCACGATGGCCTTTTTCGTCTGCGGAGTGAGCACTTTGCCCATCGCCCGCAAACAGGTTCGCATGGGGCGGAGAGACGTAACTTCGGTTTTAATCTCGACGACCTTCTTCTCCTCTTCAGAAAGGGTGATGATGCCCGCGTTTCTCCAACCCCGCCTCCACCTCAGGCCTTGGCCAGGAGGCTCTTGATTAAGCTGACGTATCTTCCTGCCGCGGCCGACAGGTGAGCCCGGGACAGTTGGCGTTTGCTCCGCTCGGTCGGCCTGAAGCTTTTTCTCCGCCGCCTTCTCCTCAGGTCCTGATTTCGAACATGAAGAGTTGAGGCCCGTCGACAGGACCACAACAACGATAGAAAAAATAAAAATGAACAACTTTGTCTTCTTAGTCATGGATCTTCTCCTCCAGCCTGAAGCCAACCGCTCTCTCCAGCGCTGCCAGGCCGATGGTGAAACGGAAAAGAGCCTCGGCGTAGGACTTGCGTGCCTCGATGAGCGTTCGTCGGGCTTCGATAAGGTCAATACCTCCAATCTCTCCCTCTTGAAAGCTGAAAAGGAACTTGTTGTACGTTTCCTCAGCCTGGGCAAGAATCTCCTTCTCAAAGAGCTCAATCTGATGGCCGGACAAAAGAACATTGGTATAGGCTTCTTCAACTTCGAGAGAAATGGCGTTGGCCGTGTGCTCCTTTTCTTTGTCGAGGGCCTCGCGGTTGGCGCTGGCTTCGGCAATTTGTCCCTTCAGCGGCTGCCAGAAAAAGAGGGGCACAGAAAGGGAAAGCTTGATATCCCAGGTCGTGGGTAGCCCAGTGAAACGATGACGGGAAACGCCAAGGTTAAAATCGGGCAGGTAGCTCAGATAGCCGAGCGTCTGGCGGAACTTTTCTCCATCCAGAGCAAAATCTATCCTCTTCATTTCCGGCCGCAGAGCGAGCGCTCTCTCCTTGAGCTCATCCAACGGCAGGTCCGGCATTTTCTTTTTAAAATCGCCCCGAATTTCCACAGGCTCATATTTTTTCCTGGCCAGAAGAAAGTTCAATTTTGCCCTGGCCAGCTTGAATTTATTGTCCGCAGCCCGGACGGAATTTTCTGCTTTCGCCGCTTCGACGCGCGCCCGGAGAACTTCCACCTGAGCAATATCGCCCGCCTCAAACCTGACTTCGGCTTTCTGAAGATAATCCCGTGCCAGCTCCAGGTCCTGTTGGGCATACTTCAAAATTTCCTGGGCGAAGAGAAGGTCGTAAAAGGCCTCGTTGACCTGGTAAGTAATGTCAAGCTTCAGGAGCTCGGTGTCCATCTCCAACTGGGCCGCTTCCTGAGCGGCAATTTTTCCCCTGAGGGCCCTTTTACCCGGAAACTCAAAATTCTGGCTGGCGCCGAAGTAGGATTCCTCGGAGCCCTTGAAGTTCATGAACCCTGGCTGCAAATCAGAATCAAAATCAAGGCTGGGCTGGGAAAACGCCCTGGCCTGGTGAACGCGGGCCAAAGCAGCCTGATGAAGGTAGCGGGAGGAGTGAAGAAGCGGGTTTTGCCTGAGGGCTATGGAGACGCAATCATCGAGAGTCAGTGGTTGAGCGGCGTCTCTGGATGAAATCAAGGTATTCCCGGCATTCCGGGAAGAATGAGAGCTACAGCTTATTGACTCCACACCCGGAGAGAGAACCACACATAGTAAACTGAATATGGAAATAGCGAGGGCATTCATAGTCTGATTCACCTCCTCGTCAGCTCAAATGGGGACAGAAGCGCGCCGAGCCGCGCTTCAAAAGGGAGGTGTCAGGAGGTTGGCGGCGAGCGGGTGACAAGGTCGATGGCCAAGGCAGAGATTTCGATAGAACACTCGGGAATGGGCAAGATTTCCAGCAGGAGAAGCTGGGGAACATAGAGGACCAGGGCTACGCCAGTGGCGAGGGATGTTTGTTGAAGATGGCAGGCGGGGCAAGAAGAACTGGGAAATGGACTCTTTTCGGTATGAAAAAAATTGACCAGGAGAATGGTGGCGAGAAAAACGCCAAAAACCCAAACAAAAAGAAATGCCCGAAACCGGAAGCCTCGACTCATCGCCTTCGCCATTTTATATCATATTATTTTAAGTTTGCAATGGACTATTTTTAAACCCAACATTCTGGTAAACCTTCTTCACCTCGAGGGTCTTCGGCGTAATTGTCCGATCCGGAAGCACAAGCCCGTTGCAACAAAAATTGCCGTCTGTTAGTGAATCGGCGAAGTCGCCGCCGTAGCCAAAATATTCACGACCATCGGCCGTCTTTTTCCTGATTCCCTGGTCCACCCAGTCCCAGATGCATCCCCCTTGCAGAGGTTCATATCGCTCGATCACCTCCCAGTAATCGATGAGATTCCCCACCGAATTCCCCATGGCATGGGCATACTCGCACATGATGAGCGGTAAACTTCGACGGCCAGACAATTCTTCCCCGGCCGAACAAGACGGGTGATGTTGAACTCGGCGGGTGTGCGGCTGTCCTCGCTATAACCGACAAGCTCGCCGTTCACCCAGGCATAGAAGGCCGACTCGACGCCGTCGAAGTGAAGAAATACCTGGCGGCTCAACCAGGCTTCGGGAATTTCGAATTCGGTCCGATAAGAGCCAACCGGGTTATGGTCATGAGGAATGCGGGGAGGGTCCTTCTTGAACGGATAACCTGTGTTGAGATAGATGGGCACATCGTATCCCTGGAGCTGCCAGTTGCCTGGCACTTCAATTTCCTTCCAGGCGCTGACGTCAAAATCCGGTCGGTAAAAGTGGAGTGGCCGGTCGGCTGGCTTGCCCGTCCAATGAAACTTCCATTTCCCGTTGAGGAGAGCACAATACGGAGATTTAAGCCTTTCGCCGGCGAGGGCCTCTTCCATACTCGCGTAGGGCATCAACGTTGCGTGCGGCGGCTCGGCGTTTCGGCTGAAAACAAGGGGGTTTTCCCAGTCATTTGGCTCCGTCGACTGATTACCCGGGCTCGATATGGCGGAGAAAAAAGCGAAAAGGCAGCCCGTGGCAACAATAAGGCCAAGAGGTCGAAGCCAAAATTTATGAACAAGAAAAC